>JAQUZA010000061.1 GCA_028691595.1 Candidatus Rifleibacteriota bacterium | reverse complement strand
TGAAGGGGCTAACGAATATGTCTGCTGTGCCCACGGCCCATGCTGATTGAGATAAGCGCTCTCAAGCAACTGTAATTGCGTGCCATTAGGGGCAGGCGGGGCAGCAACCGGCCCCTCACAAACCCTTAACACACCGAAATCGTATGCGCCGCCATTCTCAATGTCATAAAAATCCCAGAAGCTCATCGTAGGGTTTAGCTTGCCCACCAGATTTATGTTGGGCGATCTCAAAGAAATCATTTCTCTGGTCGCTTCGCCTGAGTTGGCATACTTGACAAGAATATCAGTGGCCCAGTAATTATTGCCTGAATGGGCATTGACAGGGCCGCGATCATCATCATCCGCAACACCATCTCCGTTAGTATCTTTGCCGAGTTGCCACCTGGTGGTGAAAGCTGTGCCGGTATAGGTTGGAAATTTACCCTGGCTCCAGCCGTTCAAACCCGATTCAAAGTCGTCAAAGAAAACAAAAATATTGGCAGGGTTATCAGGTGGATTAGCGGCAGTCGCAGCATCGGCACCATAATAGATTGAATATTTTTCGCTGGCACCTGGTGCTGCGAGTATTGGTTCCTGCAGGCGAAACCAAATGGTTGTATTGCTCTGATTCCAGCCGCTGGTAAGGGGATCGAGATATCGGTCTATTTGTGAAAAATTTACCCCGTTAAAATATATGATTCTGATGTCGTCGCCATTCGCAAGTGATTTGCCTTCATTCACAAGCTTTTGATGGTCAAATTCAAATTTTATCTCGTAAGTTGCTGGCAGAACCGTTGAAGATCGGTTAGTAACCGTAAGCTGCCTGCGATAAAACCAGTGGTCGTTCCACCAGTAAGACTTGGCAAAATTCTGAGGAAAATCAGGAGATACCTTGGTCCAGTTGGCGTAGTTCGAAGGGTTAACGGGTAACAGATCAGCCGAGTTGATAAGAATATCGGCTTCCCCGCTGCGTTCTATGTCCATGATTGCCTGATTCCCGGAAGAGCCTCTTGTCACTTCATCGGGGCCAAGAATCGAGGCAACCACGACTTCTGCCGGTTGCTGCACTGTCCATTTATGGGTCAGGTCGGCACCAGAATCATTGCCTCCTGAGGTCTCGACTGCACCATTAACGGTGCAGACCCCCGAGCTCATTATCGGAAAAACGGAAACGGTAAATTTGAATGTTACCTTTGCGGCAGCTGGAATGGTTGCCGGCAGCCCTGGTGAATTGAGAGTTGTCTCATACTGGCCGAAAGAATAGGTCAACGTCGCAACGGTCGCGGTGGTATCACTTACCAGGTCAAGATTCTCGACCTCCATCTCGACGACGATACCGGTCTGACCCTTTGACACCGTAGATTTTGCGCAGAGAATTGAATTGACCCGGACTGCGGCTTCAGCTGGCAGAACTGCAAAAGCCAACAACAGAAAAACAAAAAAACAAGCCTTCCCCAAAAATTCAGACCAATATTTCAAAACAGAATCCTTCCTCAAAGAGCCATCTCAGCCTTCGCCAGACAACGCCAGCAAAATTGTGGTCGCAGAAGCCACCTGGTGGTTTTGCTTTAACAAGGTCGAAAATTCACCGGCATATCTTGAAAAAAACAGGTAGTTATCACGACAGGCCATTTCAAAGTCATTCCATGCCTGATCAAATCTGGCAGAATTTACCTGCCGGACAATCTCATCCATAAGTTTACGGTTGTTAATTTCAGCTTTAACAAGACGAGCCATCTTATGGTATTTCGGGTTGCCGGGGTCTTCGGCAATCGCCTGATCAACAAACTGCTGCGCCCCTAAAAAGTCAGACGAATCAAGCAAATGGCATGACCTGCTGAAGTAGGAATGCGCATTTTTTCGCCGGGCCAATGTAACCTGGTAATTTGGAATCTTTTCGGTTCTATGATTAGATTCGGGGATCAACTTAACCGGCTTCGCAAACTTTGCCGGGGGTGGTCTTTGCTTTTGCAGCGAAAACCAGATCAGAGTGCAGGCCAGCAATGCCAGAAAAAACATTACCGTTCGAAAAAGAATCTTGAATTTTTGTTCAATGCTCATAAAAATCTACTTCTGGGTTATTGCCAGAGACATGCCGGAAAACCCCGTCATTGAGGTTCCAAGACTGTTCTGGTAAGGGAAACTGTCGAAAGCGGCGAGATCGTGCCCGGGCCATTCTTTGTTGTTAAGATTAACGATCACATTGGTTTCGTTAACCTGCCACGGGGTGCCTGCAAAACCAGTCGTTTCAAAGCTGGAACTGGCTAAAAAGTTTCGGGTGGGCTTCCAGAACTTTTTTCCCGGCCCTGTTCCCCATTGTTGGGGCGGGCAAAAAGGGTCTCTGGGAATCTGAGCCATATAGCCTTTGTCAACAAGATCGTTGAGATAAGCTATCAGTTCAGCACTGGTTCTCGAAGTTTCCGTAAAAAAGAGGTGAGTCCGAAGCAGTTCTTTCAAGGGCCATACCGCTTCTGATGGCGCTTAGAGTCTGTGATAAAGTCTGTTCTTTATCGCGTTGGGTAATTATTGCCTGTTCCGGTATGGTTTCCATGGCACACAAACCGACACAGACAAGCACGACAAGAAGCATCAACAGCAAAGCGCCTCTGCGACTATGACAAATCATCGTAACTCCCATTAGATCCTGCTCATTATTTTCTGTTATTGTATAGAATTTAATCTATTCCTGCAAGCATTTGCCTGCTTTTTCTTAGCAAACCCCTCAAAACATCCAGGATTGTCAATCGAACCGGATTCTCGCTACCCGCATCTGCGGGCACAGCTGGCAATAACAGGCTTTTGCACTCATCGTTTCAGGTGAATATTAACCAGCCTTGCCTTCTCTTCTGCTGAGAAATTTTTGTTATTGTTAAGAAGGTCTGCAATAGGGCACACTTTTTTTTGACAACTTTACTCTATCAGGCATTTAGCTCTCAAGCAAATCAAGCTCAATCTGGCCGAAACTGGGTTAACGTTCAAAACCACTACCATGACTCCCGGAATAAGCGAAAAGCCCGCTGCTAGAGCGGGCTTTTAACTTCCGGTGCCGGGGACGGGACTTGAACCCGTATGGCTCTCGCCACACGCCCCTCAAACGTGCGTGTCTACCAGTTCCACCACCCCGGCGGGGGACGTGAGAAGGATTATAGCGTATACGGGTTTACCAGTCAAGAAAATTTTGACAAAATTATTCTTACGATTTCTACCCTGGCTAAAAACCGCTGTTAACCTCTGAAACAAGCCGAAAGAAAGCAGAATATAGCAGAGAAAACACCTTGAATTCATGAACTTCTGGCCTGGTGGTCTGCAAAGTTGGACAAAATCAGCGGCCTCGATGTCATCTCCGTGCAAACAGGGATCTAAGCCATTATAGATAAGATTCCCGCTTGCGCGGGACAGGATTACTACAGATTCAAGTCTGACAAATCACCAGGGCAGTAATGAAAGAAAAACCACAGATTTAAATTAAACAAAGACCTGGTGTGATCGCTCAGACTTTTTCAATGTCGCTGGACAAAACTCAGTTGGCAATGGCACAATAAACAAAACCAAATATAAGAATAAAAGTCAGCAATGATTGATAATTTTGAAAAATACCTTTATCAGACCGTCTTTCCGATGCAACCGCCCGACAGCATCTATCATTACACCACCCAGAAGGGCATTCTTGGCATTGTTACCCGCCGTGAGATGTGGGCAACTCAGGTGCATTTTCTCAATGATAAAAACGAGGTTTTTTTAACCTTCAAGCTCCTCGAACGCGAGCTCAAACACCAGGCAGGCAAAACACAAAACCCGGCTATTAAAGCTGTGCTCAACGATATCAGACGCAATCTGCCACGCATCGATCAAGGTCACATCTGCATCGCGTCATTTTGTGAAGTTCCAGACCTGCTCAGTCAGTGGCGCGGCTATGGCAACCAGGGCAAGGGCTACGCAATCGGCTTCAACCTCAAAGAACTGACTCACATAGCCAAACGCCAGCACTTCGTTCTCTGGCCATGCGTCTATAACACCTCTCTTCAGCTTGAACTGGTTAATTACCTGATCGACAGCTGGAGTCGTGAATTCTGCGGCAACAGACCAGTTGAGCACGAGAAAATGCTTGCAGCAATAAACACCAGCGTCTGTCAGCTGGCACCCATAATAAAAGATGAAAGTTTCTCAGAAGAAAAAGAATGGCGACTCGTTTCATCAGTTGTCTCGAGCAAATCGCCGCAATTTGCTTTCCGTGAGGGTGAATTCTCATTGATACCCTATTATAATTTTCAAATTGCCGATGAACATGGCCGTCACAGCATTAAAACCATAGTTGTCGGGCCTTCCCCACATATGGAACTGGCCCGCAACAGCCTTGAAACTTTTTTAGCTGCCAGCAAACTGCCGGCCATCAATGTTATCAGCTCAAAAATACCTTTCAGAAACTGGAAATAGCCCCGCAAAATTACGGGGCTATCATTTCTGAAGGACTTAGATGCAGAAGAGTGCGGCCGGCAAATGGTCAGTCTTCGACAACAGTGGCAGTCTTCGCATACTTTTTGTATTCAGCTGCTGAGAGAACGATGTCGGGGTATTCATTGCTCACCCAGAATCTGCGGCCATCTGAGGCCTCTCTCCATTCACCGTCAAGAAGATTCACTTCGCTGCCATAAATAAAGGCAACTTTCTTCTTGCTGCGGCTGTTGGGGTCAGAGTCTGGTTCTCCATGCCAGTTGTCAACCAGGTAATTCAGGTCTGAACGGCCTTCGTGGGCCACTTCAAATCTTACGCGATCAAAAAATCGCTGCAAAATCATCGGGTCAGAGGCATCAGCAGTTTCGATGAATCTCTGAATATCTTCATGGGAGCTTAAAAGAGCCGAAAAAAGCTCGGATTCACGCAGTTTGAGCGAAACATCAGCTTCAGCACCCGTTCTGGTTTCGAGCGCAGCGTCAATTTTCTCATTGTTGGCCATCAGATCAGCAACAACGTCACACCAGGCAGCAGAAACTGTGAATAAAGCAATGAAAAGCACCAGCAATGTGAGCCTGTTAACTTTCATATCAGCCTCGTTAAATGAATTTGCTCTAATACAAAGCAAGATGTATACCACATTTTATGGCCGTTATCGCTGCGATGAATGGCTTATCACTTTATTATCTGACTTAAAAGTGCTAGATTATTGGCAACATAGTGCTGAGAAATTACATGAACAAACCATTTCTTATTGTCCGCATTCACAACTACAACCGTGTCAGCCTGGGCGCCATTCTCGGAGCCTGCAGCCAATCCCTGTTGCAACATTTTAACCTCGTGACCTGGGTAAGCGACTCACATTACCCCTCTGAGCTCGAAAAACAAAAAACCTTGCTCGTTTACTCCTTTATGCAGCCACACGAAGCGATTGTCGAGAAAGAGCTTCAGGCAGTCAAAGCCATTCACCCGCATGTGGAAGCAATCTGCGGTGGCGCGCAACCGACCGCAGCCCCACAGAGCGCCTCCGACCTTGGGTTTGACTATGTGGCAGTCGGCGAATCTGAAGACTTTTTTCCGGCGTTTCTTGAGCAGTGGCTTGCCGGAAGCGCACAGCGAGGCATTCACCAGGCCCCGCGAGGCAAGGTAAATCTCGATCTCTACCCCGGTTTTTCACCGATAACCGAATACCTTCCACCAATCGAAATAAGTCGTGGCTGCCGCTTTGGTTGCATGTTCTGCGGGGTTCCCAGGCTCTATGCCGCCACCCTGCGCCATCGCAGTCTTGGGAGCATAGAAAATATCATCAAAGAGTATTTTCGGCTGAAGCCTGGCCGCAAGCGCATCAAATTCCTTGCTTCCAATGCTTTCGCTTACGGCTCAAACGGCCTGAAACCTGATCTTGACGCGCTTTCTCAGCTGCTTGAAATGATCAGAAAGGCAGGAGTGCCCGAAATCAACCTCGGCAGTTTCCCGTCAGAAGTCAGGCCTGATTTCGTAACCCGCGAAGTAATGGAACTGGTTACCCCGTATCTGTCGAACAAAACCATCGTCATGGGCGTTCAAACCGGCTCCAACAGCATGCTTAAAAAAATGAACCGCGGCCACACCCGCGAACAGGCTGTCAATGCTATTTCGTTGCTGCGCGAATTCGGGTTTCAGCCTCATCTTGATTTTATCATCGGCAATCCTGACGAAACCGAAGAAGACCAGTTCGAGCTGATCGAATTCATGGAACAGATGCTCAAAGAATACGCCATCAGAATTCATATGCATACCTTTGTGCCCCTCCCCGACACCCCCTGGGAAAACAAACTGCAGTCGCCGATCAACGAAAGGGTTAAGCAACGCCTGCGTGAACTTGAAAAGGCCGGCGTGCTCGATGGCTGGTGGGAAAACCACATCGGCTACTTCAGACACGCCAGAAGCTGAGCCACGACCTGCCCGGGAGCTTGGCTGATACGTCGTTTATGGCCGGCATCTGGCTACCACTGAAAGCTTCAGCAAAGCTGACGACTCCAGAAACGCTGAAATTTTCAAAATTTATTTGACTCAGAATTCATAGAGTGCTATAATCCCTCCATCGACATTGGGGTGTCGTCTAATGGTAGGACAGCAGTCTCTGGAACTGCTTATTGGGGTTCGACTCCCTGCACCCCAGCTCTGAAGCCCGCTGCAAAGCGGGCTTTTGTATTTTCGGGCAAATTCAAGGTGCCATTCCGGCACCTTGAAAGGCTGGCGAGGCTTAGAGCGCAATTTTTGGATAAAATTGCTGACAGGAGCCAGGGCAGAGAGTAGAATGGCGGCACGACACCCTTAAAAAACTTCAGGCAGCTTTATGTGCGTGATTTCGAAATTACTGAATCAGAGGTGAAAGATGCAGGTTGAGAACTTTAAAGCCGGTATCTGGCTCGATCAGTTCCAGTATAAAAGCTTCTCGCCAGCTAAAGTTGACCAGAGCTGGGAATGGCTCGATCCCGGCATAAATCTTTTGCTTGAGCATTCATCAAGGGCTCTGGCAGAACTGAACGCCCTTTCATTGATGGTTCCTGATGTCGATCTATTCATAAAGATGCACATCACAAAAGAGGCAAATAAATCGAGTCGCATCGAGGGCACCCAGACCCAGATGGACGAAGCGATCATGCGCAAAGATCAGATTGATCCTGACAAACGCGACGACTGGCAGGAAGTTCAAAATTATATTCAGGCCATCAATACAGCCATTGACGACCTTAGGACACTACCTCTTTCAACCCGCCTCCTCAAACAAACCCACGCCATTTTGATGGAGGGAGTCAGAGGAGAGCATAAAACTCCTGGTGAATTCAGAATTTCACAAAACTGGATAGGTGGATCGAATATAAACAATGCCGTGTTTGTTCCACCCCACCCTTCTGAAGTACCAGAACTGATGAGCGACCTCGAAAAATTCTGGCACAATGAAACAATACAGGTTCCGGATTTGGTGAAAATAGCGATAAGCCATTATCAGTTCGAAACCATTCACCCGTTTCTCGATGGCAATGGCCGTATCGGGCGCCTGCTGATCACTCTTTACCTCGTCGACAAAAAACTGCTTCATAAACCCGCACTCTATCTTTCCGATTTTTTCGAAAGAAACCGGGGCGCTTACTATGACGCGCTTACCGTCGTAAGAAGCTCGAATAATCTTTCTCACTGGCTCAAGTTCTTTCTTACCGCTATCGTTGAAACGGCTGACAGCAGCAAAAACACATTCATGTCAATCATGAGTCTTCGCCAGACGGTTGAACACGAGATTCTCAGCCTGGGCCAAAGGGCCGAAAAAGCAAAGAAATTGTTATTACATCTTTATCAGCGGCCAATGATGAGTGTGAACGATGCTGCCGAAATACTCGAAGTTACTCATCAATCAGCCAGTTCACTGATCAGGCAACTTGAAAAAATGGGTATTCTTACCGAAGCTACCGGCTATGAACGGAATAGACTCTATGTATTCGACCAATATTTTCAATTGTTCATCAAGTAAGATTTTTGCGGCTTTTTACATAAGCTTTTTCTTATGTAAAATTTTTGGCGTTTATCTTACACATAAATTCCTTATGTAAAATTTATGCAGCATTTCTTACATATAAAAAATCTTATGTAAAAATCGATCAGCGGGCCCGAAGAGACAGCGAAATCCAATAGCCTGAGAATTGTTATTGGGAGTCGACTCCCTGCACCCCAGCTCCGAAGCCCGCTGCAAAGCGGGCTTTTGAATCTTTCGGGCAAATTCAAGGTGCCATTCCGGCACCTTGAAAGGCTGGCGAGGCTTAGAGCGCAATTTTGGATAAAATTACTGACAGGAGCCAAGGCAGAGAGTAGAATGGCGGCACGACACCATAAAAATTACAGAGGTAGCCAATGCTGACCGGGGAAATACGCAACAAAGTCGATGCACTATGGACCGCATTCTGGACCGGCGGCATCGCCAACCCGCTGACCGTTATCGAGCAGACTTCATATCTGCTGTTCATCAAACGCCTCGATGATATCCATGCTCTCAAAGAGCTGCAGGCCAACCGAACCGGCCGGCCGGTCAAAGACCCGGTCTTCAGTGACGGGCAGCAGCACCTGCGCTGGTCGAAGTTCAAGCACCTCGAACCCGGCGAAATGTTCAAGCTCTTTCAGGCTGAGGTGTTTCCGTTCATCAAGAACATGGCGTCAGCCTCCGACACCACCTTTGCCCGGGCCATGGCCGATGCGGCCTTTATAATCCCGAAGCCCAGCCTGCTGGTTCAGGCGGTCGAGCTCATCGAGGATATTCCGATGAAAGACCGAGATACCAAGGGTGATGTCTACGAATACATGCTCAGTAAGCTTTCTACCGCCGGCCAGAACGGCCAGTTCAGAACGCCGCGCCACATCATCAAAATGATGGTCGAGCTGATGCAGCCGAAGATCAAAGATTTCATCTGCGACCCGGCCTGTGGCACCGCCGGCTTTCTGGTTGCGGCCGGTGAATACATCAGAACCCACAACGAAATCGACTACCATGCGGCCGAAAACCGCGAACATGTGAACGGCCGCCTGTTCAATGGTTTCGACTTCGACACGACCATGCTGCGCATCGGCAGCATGAACATGATGATGCACGGGGTCGAAAACCCGCATATCATGTATAAAGACTCGCTTGCAGACAGCAACAAAGAGTCCGAGCAATACACCCTGATTCTTGCCAATCCGCCATTTAAGGGCAGTCTCGCCGAAAACGAGGTTTCGAAGAAGCTGCTCGAAACTGTCAAAACCAAAAAGACCGAGCTGCTGTTTCTGGCCCTGATGCTGCGCCTGCTGAAGGCCGGTGGCCGCTGCGCCGTCATTGTTCCTGACGGGGTGCTTTTCGGCGCCTCAAAAGCCCATCTCGACCTCAGGAAAGAAATCATCGACAATCATCGCCTCGAAGCGGTCATTTCGCTGCCGGCGGGTGTTTTCAAGCCTTACGCCGGGGTCAGCACCGGCATCATGGTTTTCACAAAAACCGGCACCGGCGGCACCGACAAGGTCTGGTTCTACGACATGCAGGCCGACGGCTACAGTCTCGATGACAAGCGCAACAAGATCGACACCGACGATATCCCAGATGTTATCAAACGCTGGCACAATCTCGCGGCCGAAAACAGCCGCAAACGCACCGACCAGTCGTTTCTGGTGCCCGTCGACGACATAAGAAAAGAAAAATATGACCTGTCGATCAACCGCTACAAGCAGATCGTCTACGACGAAGTAAAATACGACAAGCCCAAAGACATCCTCGCCGAAATCATGCAGATGGAAAAAGAAATCCAGAAAGGCCTCGAAGAACTCGACGGTATGCTGGGATAATGGCGAAAAGCGACAGAAAATCTATGGGTAAAAAGAAAAGCGGTGTGCTGATTCCAGTGCCCCCGGCGAAAGCTGAGCTTCCGGCTAGTTACATGGGCTTCTTTGCTCAGATTAAAGAGCGCATTCATCAAGAACGACTGAGAACTGTTCTTGCGGCAAACTCGGCAATGATAAAGCTTTACCGGGAAATTGGCCGCGCCATTCTTGAAAAACAGGAGCAGGAAGGCTGGGGTTCCAGAGTTATAGACAGACTTTCAACAGATCTGAAAAAAGCCTTTCCTGATGTAACCGGGTTTTCGCCACGTAATTTGAAATACATGCGTAAGTTTGCTGAATCCTGGCCGGATTTTGCAATTGTGCAGCGGGCCGCTGCACAAATTTCATGGAGAAACAATCAGGTTTTGCTCGACAAGATCGATGATCCAGAAATTCGCCTCTGGTATGCCGACAAATCTTATGAAAACGGCTGGAGCCGGGATATTCTTGCATTTCAGATTGAATCACTCCTTCATGAGCGCAAAGGCCAGACAACCAATAATTTCTCACTTACTTTACCGCCAGCAGATTCAGATATGGCAAAACAGGTGTTCAAGGATCCTTATCTATTCGACTTTCTCGGCACAGCCGAGTTTCAACGGGAATCGGAACTTGAACAGAAGCTTATCGATCACCTGCAGAAATTC
Source organism: Candidatus Rifleibacteriota bacterium (assembly GCA_028691595.1). Classification (GTDB taxonomy): domain Bacteria; phylum Muiribacteriota; class Ozemobacteria; order Ozemobacterales; family Ozemobacteraceae; genus Rifleibacterium. The sequence goes on along the minus strand of JAQUZA010000061.1, from coordinate 1,020 downwards.
CTGATTGAGCTGGGTCAGGGCTTCGCATTCGTCGGGCGGCAGGTGCATCTTGAAGTTGGCGACCAGGACTTTTACATCGATCTGCTGTTTTACCACCTTAAACTGCGCTGCTATGTTGTAATCGAGCTGAAAGCCGGAAAATTCAAGCCAGAACACGCGGCTCAAGTAAGTATGTATCTTAATCTGGTCGATGACCTTCTGAGGCACCCTGATGATAAGCCCTCAATCGGATTGTTGCTGGTGAGAGAAAAGAACAATCTCGTAGTTGAATACGCCTTAACCGGGTATAAAAAGCCTATCGGCGTAGCCCAGTGGGAAAGAGAGCTGACCAGATCGATACCAGCGGAACTCAAGCCCAGTCTGCCAACGATTGAAGAGATCGAAAGTGAACTTGCCGGAGAACTCGCTGATGATAAGTAACAAAATAAAAAAACGACCGCCTCTTACGATGGAACCGTCAATTGACGACCCGCTGGCAGCAACCACCGTCACACCCGAGCAGGCGGGTGTCCAGAGAAAAGACCTGGATTCCCGTCGGCGCGACGGGAACAGAACTGGCGACAACAAAACTTTCTGCGCACGCTTTTCTGTCAATGATTATATTAAAGCTGGTGGTGCAATAGCATGAGCTGGGGCAAAAAAACACTTAAGCATGTTTTAATTTGTTGTGAAAGCGGCTCTAGACCCAAAGGTGGTTTAGAAAACGTTGAGGAAGTAAAAGAAGGATATGTCCCAAGCCTGGGTGCAGAGCATTTATCCGGCAATGGTGGGTTTAATTTTACTAACCTGAAAACAGTAAACTCCTCTTTTTACGAGGGTATGAAAACAGGTAAAATACAAAGAAACGATGTTTTAATTGTTAAAGATGGCGCAACCACGGGCAAAACAAGCTTTGTCGATGAAAATTTTCCTTATACCAGCGCAGGCATTAATGAACACATCTTTTGTCTTAGAGCAAATCCAGAAATTATTTTCCCTCGGTTTTTATTCTATTTTCTGGCAAGCAATGTTGGAAATCAA
>JAQUZA010000634.1 GCA_028691595.1 Candidatus Rifleibacteriota bacterium | reverse complement strand
CTGCCGCCGAGGCCCCACTGTCTGCCCCACCGGTGCCGCCCGAAATAACTTCAGCATATAATGAGCCATCAGAAGCAATACCAGCAGATAATCTGAATGCAAGCTCACAGGGGAACAGCCCACAAGGCATTCACGCTCAGGACACGCGCCCCGCTGCGCACCCGGCACCTATTTCTTCTCAAACTCCCCCGGCTTTTCAGGCTCCGGCCGCGACTGCCCCCTCGGCATTTTCGCCGGCTAACCCTCCCAGGCCGGCATTTTCATCAGCCCCCCCCGCGGCATCCACGGGTTTTTCCGCGGGCATTCAACAGCCCCTGCCCAGACCGGCAACAATTTCCGCGCCCACAAAGCCGGCATCTGCAGTTACCCAGGCAGTGCCCGTTTCCACAGCTAATACAGCGGTTACAGCAGAACCGCAGATGACAGATGAACAGAGAAAGCTGCACCAGGAAGTTTTTTCTTCTCAGATGACCGGTTACGGTGATGAAGACCTTGAAGTCGCTATTCTCGCCGGCATCATGAAAGATTCTTTTATTCTCGAAAGCCTTAAAGGCAAGGGGCTTATATCGGGCTTATTTTCGACCCGCTACAGCCGCTCAATTTTTCAGAGCATTCTTTCTTTGCGCGAAGAGAACCCTGAACTGTCTGGCCTTGACAAAATTGTCATAAAAAACAAACTTCGTCAGCTCAATCTTTATGACAGCTCGGTTCAGGCAGTTATCGACCGTATTATTGCCGAAACCCCACCGGCACTCGACCAGGCTCTGCATTATCTTGAACTGATGAAAGAACAGGCTCTGAAACGCAAACTCAAGGAAGTTGCCCAGAGCATTCACGGCTACATCGACAATTCAGACCAGAAAGAAGGTCTGAATCTTGAAACCTTCACCAACAAAGTCATCCAGGATGTCCGCAATATCCAGAAAGCTCGCACAACCAGGCGCATCAATCTGGTGAAAGAAGAAATGCGTGAGATCATCGGCGACATCGACAATCGTGAAAAGGTCGGCGAAATCGAAATTATCGGCTACTCATGCGAACCGATGCATTACCTTAACACCGCTATTTCCGGCTTCAGAAAAGGTTTCATGTACGCAATTGCCGGTGCCCCACGTCGCGGCAAAACCACTTTTACCCTGGAACTGGCCACGAGAGTAGCCACCCTCAACAAAATTCCGGTAATGTTCTTTACCTACGAGCAGACCAAAAAAAATCTTACCTACCGTCTGCTTGCCAAAGAAAGCCGCCTGAATCCAGATACCCTGCAACGAAAAAAGATACGTTCAGATATGATCGTTGATGCCAAGTTCGCGGGCGGCTGGAAAAAAATGCAGGACTATATGGATAACTTCTACATCATTGAAGCGACCAAAGAAGACACGGTCGACAGAATCAGGTCTTATGCCTATAACGTCATGCAGGACTTCAACACTGATGACATAATGATTTTCATCGATTATATCCAGAAAATGCCGTTGTCACGCAATTACATGGATGAAAAATTCAAGGTTGAAGAAATATCAACCGAGCTCAAGGGGCTCTCCATTGAACTGAACAACCCTATCATGACCATCAGTTCTCTTTCCAAAGAGGGATGTATGATCGATGCAACTCCAGATGGAGAACGCCCGACCATGTATCACTGCAAAGGTTCTGGCGATCTTGAATATGACCTTGACTGCGCCATGATCCAGGCCAAAGACTGGGGTGACACGCGCGAACTGTATCAACAACTGCAGCACAAAGCTGAAGAACTCGGCAAAGACACGACGCGTATTCCAAAGGTTGATGTTGTAAATCTTTATCTCGACAAGAACCGCGATGCTCCGGAAGGCATCTTTTCGACCATTCAGTATTTGTTTTTCATTGAAGACAACAAATTCATCGAGCTGGGCCCGAAATTTGACGACGACCGTTTCAGGTTCAGCAAGATCGAAGAACTGGTCGACAAGCTCATCGAGCAGAATTTTATCATTTTCTTCGATCGACCCAGAGATACCAGCTACAACAAAGGGCGCGTCTCGATCAAGCTCAAGAATTTCTGAGCCTGATTAAGGCATCAGAACACCACTGCCAAAACTTTAAAATGACCAAGGACCAGTTCAAAATGGGGAAGCAAAATTCACTGCAACTTGTTAAACGCGCCGGCATGGCGCTGCTGGCGGCGTATGCCATCTGCATTGCCGCCATCAATCTTTCGGGGTGCTCGGCAGGCCAGAAAGGTCTGCTGACAATCACTCCAGAGCAATACCTTTCGTCAGCCAAAGAAACCCTCGAGACCATCGATCAGCGCAATTATGAGATTCGTGACCTCGATGAAATCATCCGTATTCTCGAGAATGCCGAAAAGGATGCGAAAAAGAGCGACACAATCGACAGGTCACGCATGTATCTTTGCCTGGCAAATACGCTCAAGGCTCGCAAGCTTTATCAGACGAGCCTGATGAAAGGCCAGTATGTAGCCAACCGTGCCGAACCGTTCTTCGTCGTCGATACCAAAGATGTGAAAGAGACCCTTCGTATCGCCAACAAATGGCTGCGCAGC
>JAQUZA010000633.1 GCA_028691595.1 Candidatus Rifleibacteriota bacterium | reverse complement strand
TGGCATCGATGCTGCCTGAGCCTATGGTTACCTTTGCCTGCCAGATGTTTCCTGAGACGTTGGTGTAGGTATAGCTGGCGCTGTTAGGAACTCCGATACTTGTGAAATCCGACCAGACTACTCCACCAGGCAGCACTCCATCGATCGTGGCATTGAAAGTTACCGCGTCATCGATATGAATTGTTGCCGGGCCAGCATCTCTGGTCAGGGTGAACGACGAAATGATTGGCACTGCCTGGTCAAACATCGGCAGGCTGATCGAGGCTATAATCGGCAGGTGGGCAACGTTGTTCAAAACACTGTATGGGCCGTTGGTGGCGTTATCTCTGATTATCAGCGGAAAGGTTGCGCCATCAGTAAGAGTGCCGAGCGGCACGGTAAAGGTGCAGGTATAGAGTTCGGTTGTAAGCAGAGTCATTGTCTGATTGGCACTGCCACCGGCACTGCTGAGGTCAATCTCAACCGTCTGGCCATCAAATGGTGTGTTAAGTGTAGAAGATGCCAGTCTGACTTCAAATTTTAGCAGATCGCCATTGTTAACGTGGGTGTGCGCACCGCCCAGTGGTGGAGTGACGCTCCAGGTCGCAATCTGGCCAAGCCATGCCAGGGGCGGGGCAAGAACCGGGGGCTCTATGTCTATATCGGTTGCAGCTGAATCGAACGAGACCTGGTGTTCGGGTCTGTTGTAAGCGAAAACTCTGAAGATCTGGCTGGTGCTGTCGAGGCTGCCTGATGCGACCGCCGGAATTGTAAAAGACCAGTTGCCGGCATTGTTGATAAAGGTCGCGCTTGCCGGGCCACCAACGGCACTGAGATCAGACCAGACGGTGCCGCCTTCAAATTCTCTGACACCAGTAACAGCTGCCGAAAAGGTGACACTGTCGCCAATTTTTATGGTTCCGGCCCCGGCATTGCGGGTAACGGTGAAAGCTGTGATTACCGGCTGACCCTGGTCAAACCTCTCGATGGTGATGGATGGGTAAATAATCTGGCCGCTGGTTGATGCAATTGGCAGATTCTGGGCGTTATCTCTGATTACCAGTGGAAAAGTAGCTCCATTGGTAAGCAGGTTGTTGTTCGGAACAGTAAAATCAAAGGTATAAAGACCGCTTGGCTGCAGAGTCATAACCTGGGCCGCCGCGCCACCGGCCGAAGTAAGGTCGATGGTAACCGTCTGCCCGTCGTATGGCACATTGGTGACGGTTGAGGCGAGTTCAACCTGGAATTTTACGACATCGCCGCTGATGACAAATGGATGGTCGGTTCCCTGAGCAGGAATCGAAGTGTAAGTTGCGAGAATAAGCACGGGCGGTTCGGTATCGACCAGAATGGCGTCCGTATCAAGAACATGTTGATTCTTTACGTCGCCATCATCCCAGGCCGTGGCCCTGAAAAACTTGGTAATGTCAAAACTGCCGGTAGCAACATTGATCGTGGTACGCCATATATTGGCAGCCTGTTCTTCCAGGGGTGTCTCTACTGCTCCGCCAAGGGCGCTGAGATCAACCCAGACCTTGCCGCCAAGAGATTTGTTAACACCGGTTACGGTAGCCTGGACGGTAATAATATCTCCAACAATAATCGGGGGAACTGCTCCGCCAGGCCTGGTAAGAGTCAGAGCATCAATATTGGGTAACACATTATCTATAAAGATATCAGGAGTAGTGGTTTTAAAAACAAGGTTGCCTGACGTGGCTTTGCCGTAGATGGTAAAGTTCATCCAGTTGCCATCAATAGGAGTCGCATTACTAGCAGGCGGAGGAAGGATGACGGTATAGGTGCCAATATAGGTTTTCAGATTGATTGTGGGACTAGTTGTGAGCTGCAGTGGGTAAGAAGCAGGTCCGCCGAGAGCAGTGAGGTTAACAGTAACATTAAGTGTATCTGAAGAAACAATATCGGTTTTAAATTGGAGTCTGGTGCTGGCACTGGCTATATCGTCTAAAGTTGACACGGTTGTGGCGGGTGCCGGGGGGTAAACAATGACCCCGGCATTGCTCTGCGATGGAAGAACAAGATCTATACTGAATAGAGTTGCAGTTGCAACTGTTACGTTTCCGGCATTGTCAGTGATTTCGTAAAAAAACTGGTATTGATTGCCGTATACATTTGGGTTCTCATCCAGCAACAGTGTGGCTTCAAAAGTCGTTGGCGGATTGTTTGTGGGAGTCAATGACGGCAGAGCTATCGGTGGGGCCCCTGCAGCAAAGCCGGGGCAGGTGATTTTGACTGTGTCGTTGTCGAATTTGGCAAGCTGCAGGTAGAACTTCAGAAAATGCCCAGGTAGAGCGGGAACAAAATTACCCGCAGTGTTTTGAACTGTACAGGTCGCAACAAACGGAGGTTCTGTGTCGAGATTCATGTTGAAGGTGTTAAAAACCGAAATATTTCCGCGGCCATCAACTATATTAATTGGAAAATTGCAAGCTCTGTCGATTCCATCAGGGAAAGCAATGCCGGTGAGCGAAAAATTCGGGGGATTGTTTGCATCAGGAGTCATCGGGTTGGATGCTACAAGCCCTGCTGACGACAAATTCAGGGTTGCCAC
>JAQUZA010000632.1 GCA_028691595.1 Candidatus Rifleibacteriota bacterium | reverse complement strand
ACAGACCATGACATACGTAATTTCAATCTGGGTCGGTGCATTCATCACCCTTTGCTGTTTCAGTTTTCTTTATCGCGATAACCCGTTCTATCGTTTCGCTGAGCATCTTTTTGTCGGCGTTTCGGCCGGTTATTACTTTTCATTGATTTCTTTCCATCAGGTTCTCAAACCGAATCTGCTGGCCAAGGTGTTTCCGGCACAGTTCGCTTCAGGTGCTGCCGCCAATGCCGCTCCCGAATATATGCTGCTTATTCCCGGCTTCATGGGCCTGCTCATGCTGTTCCGTTTTTCGCAGTCATATTCCTGGATCAGCCGCTTCACTGTTGCCTTTGTAATGGGTGTTTCTACCGGTCTGGCCATCGTTTACTCGGCCCAGCAGTATCTGATTCCCCAGGTTGCCAAGGCTATCAGGCCGATAGTTGTTGCCGGCGACTTCTTTCAGAGCTTCTCGAACCTGGTGCTCGTGGTGGGTTCGGTTGCCTGTCTGTTCTATTTCTTTTTCAGCACCGACCATCGTGGCCCGGTTTATGGCAACATTGCCAGAGTCGGAATCTGGTATCTGATGCTCAGCTTCGGCGCAGCATTTGGTGCCACGGTTATGGGTCGTATTTCTCTGTTGATCGGCCGGTTCAACTTTCTGTTGCATGACTGGCTTAATATTGTCTGATTCAGGAGCTATCTGAACGATGGGCATGTGGACAATCCCGAAAGACCCTGAGCAATCAAAGTTCTCTAACGAAGAACTCGATGATTTTGTCCGGGTAATTGCCGAGGCTGTTCATGCCCGTCGTATGAGTGTTCCGGTTATTATGGCCCTCGAAATGGCCAAGCCGCTGTCGTTTGTAAGTTACAGCAGCCTGGTCATTTTCGGGCCGATACTTGAAATGATTTTTGACCCGGTTAAGATGGAAAAGCTGCAGGCGGTGGTTTCAGACCGAAACCGCATCGAGCAGCTCATTACCAGCCTCGAAAACCTGGAAAAGTCCAATAAGGAAGTTAAGGAAGGTGAATCTCGTGAGCAAAGGTGATATTCAAAGCATCCTGGCTACGGACTGCGGTAGCACCACTACCAAAGCGATTCTGATTGAAAAGCGTGAGGGCGTTTTCCGCCTGATCGTGCGCGGTGAAGCGCCGACAACTGTTGAAGCACCGGTTGAAGATGTCACACAGGGCGTTCTCAATGCGGTTGCAGAGGTTCAGGAACTCGCCGGCCGACAGATTCTGACCGATGACGGCAGAGCCATCATCAAGCCAGTAACAAACGGAAAAGGCGTTGATCTTTATGTTTCAACCAGCTCAGCCGGCGGCGGTCTGCAGATGATGGTTACCGGTGTGGTTAAAACCATGTCGGGTGAATCTGCAACCCGTGCTGCTCTTGGTGCTGGTGCCATCGTCATGGACGTTCTGGCAACCAACGACGGTCGACTGCCTTATCAGAAGATTCAGCGCATCAGGCATCTGCGCCCCGACATGATTCTGCTTTCTGGCGGCGTTGACGGCGGCACTACTTCGCACGTCGTTGAACTGGCCGAAATTATTGCGGCGGCAAACCCCAAGGCCCGCCTTGGTGCAGGTTATGAGCTTCCGGTTCTTTATGCCGGCAACAAGGATGCCCAGGGAATCATTAAAGAACGCCTGCAGGACCGCGTGGCACTCGATATCGCAGACAACCTCAGACCAACTCTTGAAAAAGAGAATCTGATGCCCACCAGACAGAAGATTCAGCATCTGTTTCTCGAACACGTTATGAGCCATGCGCCTGGTTACCCCCACCTCATGGAACTCACAGATGAAGACATCATGCCAACCCCGGGTGCGGTGGGCGACATCATGCAGCTTATTTCCAAACGCAAAGGCCTGACTGTTGTCGGTGCCGACATCGGTGGCGCAACTACCGACGTATTCAGCGTTTTCAGCGGCATATACAACAAGTCGGTTTCTGCCAACTACGGTATGAGCTACTCGATCAGCAACGTATTTGCTGAAGCCGGCCTTGATAACATCATGCGCTGGGTTCCCTTCGAAATGGATGAAAGAGATCTGCGCAACCGCGTTAAGAACAAAATGATCCGCCCGACTACGATTCCATCGCTGATTGAAGAGTTGATCGTCGAGCAGGCCTGTGCCCGCGAGGCTCTGAGATTGTCGTTTGACCAGCACCGCTCACTGGCGGTTGGTTTGAAGGGCATTCAGCAGGAACGCACCATTGGCGATGTTTTTGATCAATCGATGACCGGTGAATCACTGGTTAACCTCAAAGACCTCAATATGCTGATCGGCTCTGGTGGCGTTCTCTCGCATGCTCCGAGAAGGCAGCAGACAGCAATGATGCTGATTGACTCTTTCCTGCCAGAAGGCATTACTCAGCTGACCGTCGACTCGATCTTCATGATGCCGCAGCTCGGCGTTCTGGCCAAGGTTCACGAAGAGGCCGCTCTCAGCGTTTTCGAACGCGACTGTCTGATCTACCTCGGAACCTGCGTGGCTCCGACCGGCAATGTTAAGCGCGATGAACCGGTGCTTGATTTTACTCTTACCAAAGCTAATGGCGAGAAG
>JAQUZA010000631.1 GCA_028691595.1 Candidatus Rifleibacteriota bacterium | reverse complement strand
TAAAGAAGCCTGTGATCTGCTTGAGAAGCACGGTCATCGCTGGCGGCCATCGGAGGGCAAATGCTGCCTTTGAATCAGAGCTTCACAATTGTAGAAAGAGCTGAAGACTTCGCGGTTACTGCGGCCGGCAAAATTGCGGCATTACTTGGCAATTCTGGCGACAAACTTCACTTAATCAGCCTTTCTGGAGGTTCAACACCCTTCCCTGTTTATAAAAAACTGGCCGGCATATTGGCAGCTGATGGCACTGCCAGCCTCTGCCACTGGATTCAAACCGATGAGCGACTCGTATCTGCTGATGACGAAAGAAGTAATCAGCGCAGTATCAAAAATAGTCTTTTTATAGACGGGTTGTTGCCTCTTCAGTCGTTTCTGGCCGCGCCAACAGGCTTAGAAGGGGCAAAACAGTCGCCAGCATCTTTTGAAAGAATATGTCAGAACTATTACCAGAAATTGATGACTCTACCAGAATCGTTGCGACCACCTGCACCAATAGATCTCGTAATTCTGGGGGTTGGTGTCGATGGGCATACCGCATCTCTCTTTCCTGACACTGATTGGCAGAATCGAACTTCAGAAACCGGGTTTGCGGTTTTTACGCCTGACAGCCAGCCCGAACCAAGGTTAAGTCTCACGCTTGAACGCATAATGCAGGCTCATGAAATTGTATTTCTCGTTAATGGAGCCACAAAACAGCCTGTTTTGCAGAAGATTTTCTTCGACGCTTCTTTTGCTTCCCCGGCCGCCTTTATCACAAGAAGCCGCCGGGCGCACTGGGTTATTGGCCGTGAATCTGCCGACGACCGGCTTGCTTCTTTTGCCAGACAGACGAATCCACAAAATTTCAAGTAAAAGTTGTAAAACAATGCCCAATCTGACAGACAATGACATTATTTTTGCTGACGAACACCTGGTGGTTATAAATAAACCAGCCGGCCTGCTGGTACACCCCAGCTATATCGACAAGAACGAGACTGAAAGTGCCATGAAGCAGCTTCGTGACCTTCTTGGACGCTGGGTTTTTCCTGTTCATCGCCTCGACAAGCCCACCTCAGGAATTCTTGTTTTTGCGCTGTCAAGTGAAATTGCCAAAGTTCTTACCGCCGCATTTACCGGCAGAGAAGTGCAAAAAACTTATCTGGCCCTGGTTCGAGGCTGGGCCAAAGAGCACGACACCATTGACTACGCGATTAAAGATTTATGGGATAAAATTTCTGACCCCGAAAAACTTAAGCTGCTGCCCGCAAGAGAAGCGATAACAGAATATCACAGGCTGGCGGTTACGGAAGTGCCGGTTGCGGTGCGCCCCCACCCCACTTCAAGATATTCGTTGCTGCGGGTTACGCCGCACACCGGGCGCAATCGCCAGATACGCAGGCATATGAAACATATTTTTCACCCTGTGGTCGGCGACCATCAACATGGCGACGGTTATCACAACCGCATGCTGGCCGAATACGCCGGCTGCAGACGCTTGATGCTGCATGCCCACAGCATCTGCTTCGCTCACCCGGTAACCTCAGCAAAGCTTCTTCTAGTCGCTGACCCCGGGCAGGATTTTTCCGATGTGCTGACCAGAATCGGCATAAACACCATGGAAACTTGTGCTCTTTAAAAGGCGAGAAAGGCGCCCAGCAGAATCATTATCAGACCAAGAATGCCATAAAAGACCCTGGCTCCATTGCGGCCCAAAATGTTTACAAAAAATCTGGCCTTGTGATTATTCATGAACCAGTCAAAATCACTGGCCGCACAAAAAATAGTAAAAACGCCGGCAAATATTGCAAACATACCCTTCGCAGCTGCATCCTTCACAATCAACCTCCTGGATGAAAAAATTGCTTGATAACACCCTCAAAAATGTGTGCACTATTTATAACACAACTTAAAGATATTGTTCGGGGGCAGCAAAACAAAAACAACAACTTGGCAATAATTCGGTTTATACTTAAAGCAATTACCGGCAGGAGTTGGCTATGATAATTCCATGGATATACTTTTTAAAAGATGAAGAACAGCTTCTTCTCGAAGGTTTTACCAAAAAGTGGGTAATCAATGGTCCCGGGCAGGTTTTTGTCAGGCCTTTTATCAGTGCGCGCGTTCGCCCTGGAGTAAGCCTTTCGCCGACTGAATTTGTCAAGATCCGTGATCTGCTGACCGGCGTTATAAGGGTCGAAAAGGGCCCTTGCTTTTTTTTCATGCAGGCCTACGAAGAACTGGTTCAAAAATACGATGTGATAGTTCTGCAGCAGAATGAATACGTCAGACTGATCGATCGCTCGACCGGGGTGATACGCGTGGTGACCGGGCCCTGTAATGTAGTTCTGACAGCCAATGAAGAAATACTTGAAAAGCCAACCAAAGGCATTAACATTGACGAGCACACCGCAGTGCTGGTACGTAATAAAACTGACGGCTCGCTCAGGCTGGTAACCAAAAACCAGGTCTTTTTTCCGGCAGCCACTGATGAGTTTGAGGATGTAAGGCGCAAGATTCTTCTTGAAACTCATCAGTCAGTTATAATAAAAGCCAAAGACGGCA
>JAQUZA010000630.1 GCA_028691595.1 Candidatus Rifleibacteriota bacterium | reverse complement strand
ATAGCAGGAGAACAAGGAGCAGTATAAATAATTAGTAGCTTTAAAAAATCTATAATGGTCAATAATTAATGTTTATTTATCAAATATTTAGTTATCTTTTAGGCACATGAAAATAAATAACAAGTCAGGTTAGCCGTTTTTCTGGCCGGTCTATTATGCATTCTGTTTCCCGTGGCCGCTTATATTTTTTCTGCCAACACGGGCGGTCAGGCCCGGCAGCTGCAGGCAGAAAAAAATGCTGCCTCTCTCTGTGCCAGTACAATTTCGAGGCTGAAGGTCACAGACTCACAGCTGGTGATGCTCGAACAGTATCTAGATGATCTTTCCGAAGGGGTCACCACTGGAAAATGGCATGCAGATGGCATGACGGCCGATCAACTGAGTCGAGCTGCTGATGCCATGTTTTACAAAATCAAAAGCACGGGGCTTCAGCCTTCGTTATTCGCAGTTCTTCATAAACCCGGAAACTCCGAAGTTAAGGAAATTAACGATGACTGGAAACTGCTTCAATATAAAGGCGATGAGGCCTCGCGTGAGCTGATAACTGAATTTTTGCAGGGTCTCGCCTTGAGATACTTCAGGGGTCCGACTCCTTTGCATGATTCGATCATGCAGAGAGCAGGCAAAATTCTTGGTACCAGTATTGAATTCAAACATTTTTTTAACGATGCTTATGCCCGAATTATCGAAATAAAAAGAGATGGCAGAGATGGTTATCTCTACTGGCAACCCCTGGTAATAAGAAACCCGGCCCGGATTGACCTTGCAAAAACTGATTTTTCAAGCAAAGTCCTGCGCGAAAATGTTCCTGATAATGATGCTGCCCAGGTTGGAGTGGTTCTTTTTCAGATTTTCAAAGAAGATGCTCATCGGCAGCACCTGAATGTTATTAAACAGGTTTTGAACAATGAATCGGTAAGGTTTGCCATCACCCGTAAGGGTGATTCGCCATACGTCTCCAGTGGGTTTCCGCTCGCTGCAATACCTTTGTCTGGCGATCATGCTGCAGCCGTGCCAGGGTGGCTGATCAAAGATGTTTCGTTGACCATCGGCGCTGTAGACTATCGTTTTTTTATTGCCGCCGAAACCCTCTCTGAAAGCCGAACAACTGCCTGGGCAGGATTGTTGATTGCATTGCTTGCCATGATTCTCTGGCACAGAACCGTTTTTGAAGAAAGATTTGTTGCCCGAAACTTTGCTTCTCAACTATGGCTTGGCCTTTTTGCGGCCGCGGTGGTTCCCATTACCTGTGTATATACTGTAAATGAATGGTATGCCATTGAACAGAAAGATCTGCGCGTCAGTGAAGAGCGGGTGCGTATTCTTTCTCTGTTTGAGCAACTTGAGCGTCGCCAGTTCATGCAGGAAATTTTAGAATGGGAAAAAATCCATGCTATTGCCGGCTCTGAAGAGCTGAAAGCATTTACGGAAAATAGTATCGATCCTTCTGCTGAAGATTTTAAAAAGCTTGAAAATACCGTCAGGTCAAAGGCTGCATTCAGGCATAAATATAGCGGCCGCACCAGTTTAACCGAAATGATAATTTTCAGTAACAGGGGCTGGCAGCACTCTGTATATCCTGATGACCTGAAACACGATGCCAGCGAATTCAAGCGTTTCATTAATGCGTTTCTGACGCATCTGTTCATTGACCTCGGAGTCTATGCCGATTCCGGGCCGGCAGATTCAAAGCCGGATGGTGAGGCGGTAAAAAATGAAATGACCCGTGATGCCGGTCTGCATATCTTTCGCACCCTTTTCGGTGTTGATGCTTATTTTAAGCTCGTTCACGGCTTGAATCTGCCGCTGAAACTTTTTTATTCAACTGGAAACGGCTGTTTGAAACTGATTCCAAGGCCAGGGCTCTGTAGCCCCGAAACCATCGTTTTCTGGTTGTTCTTCGATACAACAAATTCGACCATGCGCAGGATTTTTAAAAACTCTGTTTCGCCTTACCCCGTTTTCAGCGAAGCCAAAAGTATGTATGGCGCTCTTAAACAGCCCTGGACTGGTGGTTGCGACCCGGGAGTCAACAGATTTGCCAGGTGGACGCTGGCAAATAAGGCACCATTGAGTATCAGGAGCGAGTTTGCCGGGCGAAGTTGCCTTGTTGAGGCACGCATAGGCAGCCACAATGAAACGATGCTCATGGTTGGGATGGTCCCAGAAGATTCCATTCTTTCTCGAATCGAAGCTTCCCGCCGGCGTTTTCTTGATCTGCTTATTTTTTCGCTTCTGGCTATCGTTGTTCTCACCATGCTGGTTGCTTTCGATATATCGGTTCCGGTCTGGCAGCTTATCAGAGGCGTGCAAAACATGGCCGGGCAACGGTTTGATTTTCGCATCGAAACTTCACGGGCTGATGAACTTGGGCAGATGATGCAGGCCTTTAACGGCATGGCCCGGGGCCTGCAGGAACGTGAACTCATGGGCCAGATGGTTTCACGTGCTGCCAGAAGGGTTGCCGGCGACGAAGAAAGTTTGCGCCTGGCTGAAGCAGGGCAGCATCTGCCGGTAACGGTAATGTACCTTTCTGTTAACGGTTTCAGCCAACTTCAGG
>JAQUZA010000060.1 GCA_028691595.1 Candidatus Rifleibacteriota bacterium | reverse complement strand
AATTTTCGTGCCCCGATAGCTTCTATGCCTTCTCTTATCGACGAAAGAGGTCTGAAAAACCAGCTCCGCAGCAAATAAACACCAGCAACTGCAATAGCCAGAAGCAGCCCGGCAAAAGCCCATGCCCTGAGCACTATCTGCCCGGCATGCTTTTTGACCAGATCAGCCGGCATCATCGCCCCGAGAATAAGACGTTTCAGATTTCGGCCAGGCATTGCGACCACCAGATAGTCCTGGCCGCCCAGCGAAAGAATACTCCCCAGAGAAGAATGGCGGTTCACCGATAACTTCATCAACCTCAGCAAAGAGTCGTCGGCAAACTCCGGTGCGACGACAAACCGGTCTTCCTCGCCACTCAGAACAGCAAATTGAATGTTCCCGGCACCACTTTTTTCTTTGCTACAGCTTTCAATAACATAGCGTCGGTGCAAACTTCCAAGTTCCCAGATCATGACACATACCATACCCTGGCTTATATCAGCACCAGGAGGAACCAATAAGCGGTAATAAGCGCCAATTTCAAAATCCCCGACACCGAGATACGATATCCGGTTTTGTTTTGTATGCAGGTCCATTGCCAGGTGCAAAGCCAGCAGAGGGTAGCGGTCGCGCGTTCCTGACACCTTATCTTCAATTATAATTTTCAGGGCATCACGGCAGGAATTGACCATTATGCCCCGGTTTAAAGAAACCCTGGAACTAATTGATTGAAGATAGTCTTTACCTCCGGCATCTATAACCATGACCTCGTGGTTACCTGTCGCCTGCTTGAGCCCATCACTGAACTGTCTGAGCAGGCCCTGGTCATGCAGAATGTGGGGCCGCTTTTCAAGATTGGTCTTGAGAAAGTCGGTCGCCTTTGTCGCCAGGCTGCTTTGAAACCAATGATAGTCAGAGTCGGTCTTCTCTATCGCCCGCTGCAGCTCACTTTTAAGATTATTGAGCAAGCCGGCCTCACTCTGCCTTACGTATTGCATGGTCAGCGAACTTATAACCAGAAGCGGCAGACAGACAGCATATGCAAAAAATACCGAAACCTTAAGTTTTACGGTTAAAGAAAAGCGGCGGCGCAAAGAAAAGACAAAACAAGCCAGAGCAAACACCGGCAGAAATCTTAAAACCCGAAATAAAGACTGAACCTTTATTTCTGCCGGATCAGAGAGCCTGGCATCTCTAAACATGCTGAATCCACGTAAATGATGATTTAAAAACCGTCCGGCGACCGGCACCCGTATCTTTTTCGAAACATCCGTAAACCCAAGTTCCTCATGCCGTGCAAGTGCCATGATTACCTCAGAGGCCTGAGCTTCTGACAGGGCAGGAACCAGCTGATTTTCTTCCGGTGGGTAAGGAGCAAAACCCGTAATAGTTGCAGAATCCTGGCGGTTGAGCATCGCAGTCGCCCATTCCAGGCCGGCTTTGCCCCGAATAAAAGAGCGATTTACGAAACAGATCACACGAAAATCCTTGCCGGAGCCGTACCAGAGATGAAATTTGTCAAAGCCTCCTGAGGCTTGAATCGATTTACCGGTTCCAGGCGAACGCAGAGGCCTGAAAAGATCATCGGGGTTGATAAGTTGCCCCAGAAGCGGCCTTAAGCGTTTCAAGCGCGCATCAAGGTCTAAAACCTTTTCAAGGCCTGCGTTTGCAGAAAAAGCCCTTTCGAGGTCGGCAATCAGCTGAAAAGCCTGGCGAAACAGATAGCTGAAGCCACTCAGGTCTGAAAGATTGCCGATTACCGCACCATTCTGGTCAGCCGTGATAAAAATAAAGGCATTGGGGAATCTGGCCTTCAATTTGGCAATGCGCCCTTCAAGGCCTGAAAGACCAAGAGAGGAACCGCCAGTATCACGACAGAGTCTGCTGAGAAGAAAGTGAGCGAACTGATCGTTCGCAGAGAAAAACTCAAGACGGTCGAGGTTAGCTTCAAGAAGAGCTCTCTGTTTTTGAAGTCTTTCGTCAGCGACTGCCTCGACGACAGCATCGAGCCCCTTATAAACTATCAGCCCCGGAATAATTATAAAGCAGAGAAATACTGCCAGCAGGTTAAAAAGGGTAAATTTTTGAGAAAAGCAGTTTTTCAGAGCCGCCCGAAAGCCCGCAGCAGAAGAGTTGCAATCTTTTGCGCCCTTTGCTGCCTCGAGCGATGCATTCATCTGAACTGATGTCAATAAACTCCCCCGGAAAATTTACGCGACCTGAATATAACCCGAAGCGTCTTGAACGAGCAAATACTGCCCCCTAAAATATCCTTGTTTGTTCACCGCTTTGGCAGCCATACGTATTAAAACCGGGCCAGGTCACAAAAAATAGAGAAAGGCAGATTTCCGGATGTACTGTTTATCAAAATAGACAATTTCCCGGAAAAAATGTTATTCAATTAGATATAGATAGACAGGGAGGGAAGTATGGTTGAAAACGGTTCCGTTATTTGCGCTGCTGAACATGGCATGGTGCCATTGAACACCTGGGACAAACTGATCAATAAAATTGTAGCCTTAAGAGAAGAGCCTGATATTGAAAAGAAGATAGACATAATCATTGCAGTTCTTGTAAACATCAGGCTCCTGGACAAAGAAGAAAAGATCCAGGACAGTAGAGATTTTAAAGAAAACATCGAGACGATCTACAGGCGAGTTTATGAAGAAACCCTGCTGACGATCAACAGCACCGAGAAACCATCAAATGAATACATTTATTATTTCAGGGAAGTACTGAAAAAACTACCGATACGAAGCGGCGGTGGTGACCTGATCGGCGATATCCGCAGCGCGGCCGAATATTTTGAAGAAGGCCGCAACAGCAATGACCCGATGCTCTCTTTCGCCGGTGACCTGCGCAAAGAAGTTCATCGCAAGCTATCACCAAGAATTCTCAGCAAATATATCAAGCCTTACCTTGAATTGATCAGAAACAACAACCCTGAGCCAATCACACAGGCAGGATACATGGCTCTGGCAGGCAGATTCAACCTGAAAAATGAAGACCCGAAGTTCATCGCCCTCGCCGACGAAATGAACGAAAAACTTTCCTACCTCTGGGATTACGAAAAGGGCGATATAACTACTGTAAAAGCCAGCCTTGAAAAGAATATCGATCTCTTCGAGAAGTGTTTTCTGAAAAAAGAAATGCAGACTTTTCTTGAAATCTGCAAAGCCGACTACATAAAAAACACTCTGAACCTTGTTGACTGCCTCAAGCGTCTGGCCAGCTTCAAGATGCTCATTAAAAAGTCCTATTTCGAGAAGCGTATCGAGCTTTACGACTTTCTTAACCTCGACCTGGACATAGGTCGTCTCGTTTTCATCTTTACCAACGACCTCACTAACAACCATTACGAGTCAGTTTCTTTCGACAACATCAAAGAATGCGTGGCATTGATCAATGTTTTGATCGGATTGCTCAATCAGAAGGGCATTATTCCCGACAAAATGGACAAGCTCAGCAAAGATCTCAATGATATCTACGCCATGGAAACCGTAGATATTCTCAAAACCAAAAGGTCGATGCAGAATATTTCCATTGAGCTGCAGCAGTTCATGCAGAAAAACATTTTTTACCGCCTCGGACAAATGCTCAACTACGTGCTTGAGGCCTACAAAGTGCCCACCTCGAGTCTGTCGCCGATCAAAGACCGCTTTTTCAACAACTTCATCAGAACCACTGAATTTCACGCGGTCAATGAGTTTCTCGAAAAGATCATCATTTTCCTGAATCGTGAACTGGCCAGCAAAAACGCCGAAAACAGCCTTTATGGAAAATATCGGGTTGCAGAGATGCCCCCGGTAGACGGCAGATACGATGACTTTATCGCCACAACCTGGGCCAAAACACCCGACAGCGTGCGGCCGTTCCTCGGTGGCAAGGGCAACGGCATCATCGACATGAACAATCTCGGGGTAAATATTCCCCCGGCTTTCATTCTTGGCTTGCCGATTTGCAGAGAAATATTCAACGAAAAAATTGATAAAGAAGGCTTCAGGGCGGCCATCAAAAAATACGTCGGCCAGCTTGAGGAAAAAACCGGCAAAAAACTTGGCAGCCCGGCGAATCCGCTCCTCGTCTCGGTCAGGTCTGGCACCACCATTTCCCTGCCCGGCTCAATGTCGACAATTCTAAATGTCGGCATTACCCCTGACATTCGGAAAGCTCTCAAAGTCAGCTTTGGCGAAACTTTTGCCTCGAGCATTTATTTGAGATTTCTTAAGAATTCGTTGCTGGCGCTCGAAATAGGCATCAGCAAAGAAGAAACCGGCAACGTTGATGCCGCGATTGACGCCGCAGAAATTCTTGTCAAAGAGAAACTCGGAGAAAGCTTTCTATCTGACCCGTTTGAACAGCTGGTCAGCTGCATCGAACTGGTTTTTGGCTCAAGCCGTTCGCAAATCGTCAGAGACTATCTCAAGGAACTCTCTATTGAAGTTGTCTATGGCACCGCCGTCACTATTCAGCAGATGGTTTTCGGCAACAAGAACGGCAACTGTATGAGTGGCGTGCTGTTCACCAGAAACCCGATTAACGGCAATGACGAGCTTTTTGGCGAATACCGCGAAATGACGCAGGGCGAAGACGTGGTGATGGGCAATATTCTTACCCGCTCCATCACTGCGATTCCGGCAAAAATCAAGAATGAACTGGTCAAATACAAAATCCTTCTGGAAAACGAACTAAAACACGATCTCGACATCGAATTCACCGTACAAGACGACAGGCTGTATCTGTTGCAGACCCGACGCGCCAGTATCAGCACCTACGCAAAACTGGTCGTTGATACCGATATGATGAAGAAGGGCATAATCGAGGTTGATGAATTCAGAAAGCGCATCGAAAGAATGTGTGCCAGTAACGCGTTTATTTCGGTGCCCCGTGTTGAAGAAGAATTCAGTGAATGGAAACCGCCAATCAGCGAAGGGGTGCCGATTAATCATGGCATCACCTGGGGCACTCTGGTTCTGACCCTTGAAAAGCTTGAAGAGATAAAGGCAAACCGCGAAAACATTATTTACTTCGCTCAGAACACCAAGCCTTCAGACTTTTACATCATCAACAATTCGCATGGGATCGTTACGGTTTTCCCGGGCAGAACTTCGCACGCGGCCATCACCTCGATTACCCTCAACAAGCCATGTATAGTCGGCTGCGCCAATGCAATAATCAACCTTGAGAACAAGACAGTCACTTTCAAGAGTGGTGAAGGCGACGTTGTGCTGAAAGAAGGCGAACTGGTTACGATGGACGCCAACAGCGGTTACATTTATCGTGGCACCGTGCCGCTTTCAAACAGCTTCATCAAAACCCACAACATTCTCGACACGGTTAAGAATCTTGATTCAAACGTCGAGGCCGCCGAAAAGGTCGAAAAGATTATCCGTGAAAAGATCGCCATTCTCGAAAAGGAAACCGGCTTTCAGAAAAAAGTGGTTACCAGCGTGCCGCGTGAACAGCTGCAGAACATGAATGTGCTGGTAAGAGTCGACCTTAATGTTCCGCTTTCAAAGGGCAAAATCACCGATTCTACCAGAATAGACGCCGCCCTGCCGACTATCAGGCACCTGCTTGAAGCCGGCGCCACGCCAATTCTGTGCTCACACCTTGGTGAGCCCGACAAACAGGAAAAGAAAGGTAAATCCCGCGAGGAAATTTACACCGAATACAGCCTCAGGCCGGTCGCAGAATACCTGCGCAGCCTGTTCAGCGACCTGGTGTTTCACGAGAAGAGCATCGCCTCATCAGGGGTTCTGATTAAAAAAGAAGACATCGTTAAAGGCCGGGTAAACCTTATCGAGAACCTGCGTTTTGCGATCGGCGAAAAAGAAAACGATGCCGTGTTCGCCAGGGGTCTGGCAGGCCTTTCAGACGGAATCTTCGTTAACGACGCCTTCGGAGCCAGCCACAGAAGCCACGCTTCGATCACCGGCGTAACGAAGCATGTGGCCATGAAACTGGCTGGTGTGCTGGTAGAAAAGGAGCTGCGTTACCTCGGCAGTGCCATAAGCAACCCGCAGAGGCCATTTGTAGGCATTACCGGTGGGTCAAAGATCTCGACCAAGCTGGGGATAATCGAATCTTTACTGCAGAAGATCGACCTGCTCATCGTTGGCGGCGGCATTGGCTACACTCTGCTTAAGGCTACCGGTTTCGATGTTCAGAAATCGCTGGTTGAAGAATCGATGCTCGAGACCGCCAAAAAGCTGATGGATAAATACGGTGACAAGATTATTCTGCCACGCGATTTCGTCACGACCGATAATTTTGACTTTGCCAACCAGAAAGTCGGCAATCTCGAGCGTAACGTCAAAACCATCAAAGATGGCTGGGAGTCATTCGATATCGGCGAAGAATCAATGAATCACGCCGTAGAGATTCTCGAAAAATCAAAAACCATTCTCTGGAATGGCCCTATCGGGGCCTTTGAGATCAAAGAAGGCTCTGAGGGAACGATCAGAATGGCGCACGAACTGGCGAGAATGGCTGACAACGGCAAAATAGTCATCATCGGTGGCGGCGATTCTGCCGCAGCGGTTAAGATAGCCGGAGTAGCAGACCGGATGACCCACGTATCAACCGGCGGCGGTGCCAGCCTCGAATTTCTTGAGCGTCTGACTCTTCCCGGCATCTCGGTTCTCGATTCCGAATAGGCTTTATCAGTAGACTTTTACCTGCAGGCGCGGGGCACAAAATTTGTGCCCCGCGCCTATTGACTTTGCCGGCCACCTGAAGCAGAATCTCAAAGTCTGAAACAGCCCGCCAGGAACACTTATAGACAATGAAAAAGATGCTGCTGATCATCATGACTTTTCCGGCTGCAATCAAGAAGCTGTTCATGGCGCAAGCGCTTCTTGGCATTGGCACCGGAGTGTTTTCGGTGCTTCTCAACCTTTATCTGCGCGAAATCGGCTATTCTGAAGAAATGATCGGGCGGCTGCTCGCAGCACAATCTCTGTGTGCTGCAATCATGTCGGTACCCATGGGTTGGCTTGCCGACCGGGCATCAAGGCGCACCACCTACCTGTTGGGCGTATCGCTGCTTGGCTGCGGCTTTTCGCTGCTCGGCTTCAGCCGCGAGCTTTTACCGCTGTTTGGGGCAGTATTTCTGGCCGGCACCGGCAACGGGGCCATGATGGTCTCTGTGCTGCCTTATCTGCAGGAAAACGGCCGCCAGCGACAGCGCAAGTATATTTTCAGTGCCAATGTCACTCTGATGTGGACAACCAGTATCTTTGCCGGGTTCATTGCCGGCTGGCTGCCCAGATTTTTTAAAATGGTCAGCCCGGTGCAAACTTTCATTGAAGCAGATCGTCTGCAGTATTCGCTCTGGGTGGGTGTCGTCTTCATATTTCTTGCCCTCTGGCCAGCGCAGGGCCTGGCAGGAAAAGCGACCAGCGAAACAACGGGCGAAAGCAATTATCGTAAAAGCACACCGGCAGTAGCAATTTCCAAGCCATGGATGCTCATTGGCAGATTTGCCTTCTGCAACGCTCTGATTGGCTTTGGTGCAGGCATGATCGTACCATATTTCAACCTGTATTTTCGCGACTGGGTTGGGTCGAGCATACCCGAGATCGGCTTTGTATTCGCCCTTGGTCAGTTTGGCACCGCCCTCGGTTCAATTCTTTCGCCGGTAATTGCCGGCCGTTTCGGCCTGATAAGAGGGGTTGTATATTCACAGCTCTGCTCACTGCCTTTTATGGCTTTGATGGCCTGGCGGCACGAATTCTGGGTATGCGCTCTATGCTTTGTTTTCAGGGGAGCTTTCATGAACATGTGCGTGCCCATGCGCCAGGAAACAATGATGGAAATCATTCCGGATCACCTGCGAGCCAGGGCATCGGCCTTCGACAGCATGTCATGGAACCTTGCCTGGGCAGTGGCCATGTTTTTTTCAGGCGGCATCATCAAGAACTGGGGTTATGACGTATCGCTGGTAGTGGCTTTCTGCTGTTATCTGACCTCAGCGCTCATCTATCGTCACCTGTTCTCACCCTGGGAACAACTGCGTAAGCACAGCCGGAAAAGCTGAAAAACATGAGAAACAGCAGACATCGTTTAACCTTGAGCAAATAGAGCGGGTAAACTTATTCGTCATCAGCGCGAGAGCTGGTCAACGGCTTCGCGGCCATGCAGGGGGCTGAGCATGGCAGCACCGATGCGGCCCTTTATGGCAGCACCTTTGATCAGGTCAAGAGCCTTGCTGCCAGAACTGACCATAACAGCGGCTTCAGAAGCGAGGCGGTTGAACTCAAGAACACTGGCATCGAGACGGCGGAAATACATGTCGACCTGGGTGCTGGCATGGCAGTTACGGCACGAGGCCTGCATCTGCATGCGCTTCTGGCCCCAGTTTTCTGTGTGAAGACTCTGCATGGCAGCGAGTTTCCAGGAAAGGCGTTCGCTGGGGTTATGGGTGGCAGTTGCGGTTTCGCTGGCCGGTGCCAGATGGCAGACAAAGCAATCAGGGCGCATCAACCGCTCATTAACCGGCACCAGGTTTTTCTTGTCGAGATCTATGCCGGCTGAGGTTATCTGCCAGTTGTTGCCGTGCCGGGAAGCCTGCCAGGCTTCGTAGGCCGGCCCGGTATCGCCACGATGGCATTTTCCGCAGGTCTCAGGACTGCGGGCCTGTTTGAGCGAATCGTCATGATGACCGTGGCAGGCAGAGCAATTACCCCGGCTGCCGTCAGTATTTACCCTGCCAATACCGTGATTTGGCCAGGTATTATTGAGTGCGCGACCACGCTTCATCTGCAGTTCGTTACCGTGGCAGACGGCACAGGTGGTTTCGAACAAGATCGGCGACTCAGTGCGAATTGGCAGGTCTTTAATGGTTTCAAAAGCCATAGCGTGGCTCGATGAGGCAAAAGAAGCATACTGCGCCGGGTGACAGGAGGCGCAGGTCAGGGGTGAAACCGGCAGCTGCACCGAAAAGCTGAAATGCCCGTTTTTAGCGGCCGGGTCACCAGGGTCAGCCTTATGGCATTCGTAGCACCCCACCCCATTACGCGCATGAGTGCTGTGTTCCCAGGTTTCGACCAGTTTTATCTGCCGCGAAGCGTGGCAGTTCAGACATCGGGCCGTTTCATCACTTGTTACCACCGAAGATGTGTAATTGACCGGCACCACATTGGCGTATGCAGGTTCAACAGCTTCCTGAGGGGCTGGCTGCGCATTCAGATACCCGGCAAAAGCCAGAAGCGTTGTAACGAACGCCAGAACCTGATAGCAGCTGAGAACACCGCAAAGGTTGCCGTCATTCTTTCGCATTGGTGCCACTCCCCAAAATAGTATCAGATATTAAAATCAAACGGGTCGGTCATTATTCTATCAGACGCGAGGCCTTTGGCAACAAGTACTTTCGTTACCGCCTGCATCATGGGGGCTGGCCCGCAGATAAAGGCCGCAGCACCGGGTTCGGATATAGGCATAGACTGCAACTGCAGCTCAAGAATCTGGTGAATCATGCCTTTCTGACCTGTCCAGCCATCTTCAAGCATTGGCTGCGACAAGGCCGGAAAATAGCAAAAATTGGCAAAATTACGCGCCAGATCACGAAAATAACTCTCGAAATAGAGGTTTTCGCGGCTGCGTGCCCCATGAAAAAGCAACACCGGCGACTTAAAACCATGCTGCTGCAGTTGCGCTATCATTGAACGGATCGGTGCCAGACCAACACCACCGGCAACCAGCACCAGAGTCGTTTCATTATGCTGTGGCTGCAGGGTCATTTCTCCGAATGGCCCGGTTACCTCAATTACTGAACCTGGCTGCAGCTCATGCAGATAAGTGCTGACAAGGCCACCATCGATACGCTGTACATCCAGCGAAAATTCGTTTTGCAGTGAAGGGGCTGACGAAATTGAGTAAGCTCTGAGAACTCTTTCCCAGGGTTGATTGAACACCACCTGCATATACTGACCCGGCAGGAACTCAAGTCTCTGGTCAGCATCGAGAGCGAAACTAAGCAGTCTTATATCAGGGCCAGCTGGCTCTGAACGCAACAATCTTGCACGGTAGGCACGGGCAGTCATTAATTCTGCTGCAACCATCACCCTGATATCTTCGCGCACCCTTACCTGGCAGGCAAGACGCATCAGCGCAGCAATTTGAGCTGGAGTCAACTGCAAACGCTCAAGAGCTGTGGGGTGCCCGCCACCCATTTCGATTTTTACCTGACAGCGGCCGCAGGTGCCTTTTCCGCCGCAGGCAGCCGGCAGAAATGTGCCCTGCTGTGCCATTGAAGCCAACAGAGTCTGGCCACAATCTACCTCACTCTCACGTTCGTTAACTTTCAGCAACACACGCCCGGATTGTTGCAGAAGCCGGCCAGCAATAGTTAACAGACTGCAAAGAAGCAGCACAAACAGGTTGATCAAAAGAATGGCGAGTAGATAACTCATCAAATGCCGCCTCTGACAACCACTTCGGCGAGCCCTGAAAAAGCCATGGCAATAATCGCCGCGAGAATCATGGTAATCCCTGTTTTTCCGAGGTGTGGCGAAACAGAGCTCATTTCTACCCGCCGTCTAAGGGCGGCGAGCAGGCAGATGACCAGTAACCAGCCAAGACCGCTCCCGGCTGCGTAGACAAGCGAGCTGACCAGATCATACTCGCGCAGCACCACAAACATCGAAACCCCAAGAATCGCACAGTTAACTGCAATAAGTGGTAGAAAAATTCCAAAGGCGGCATGAATGGCCGGGAAAAAACGGTCGAGAAATTCTTCAAGCAGCTGGGTAACCGCAGCAATCGTCAGAATGAAAAAGAGCAGCTGCAGGTATTCAAAGCCAAGAGGGCGCAGAACCAGATGAAAAATGGCATAATCAGCGGCTACGGTTATCAGCATGACCAGGCTTACGGTTATGCCCATCTGAAAAGCGGCTTTCAGGTCAGAAGAAATTGAAATAAGCGGACACATACCAAGAAAGTAGTATAGAGCGACATTCTCAGAGATTGCCGCCGTAAAAAGAAGGCCCAGCAATGGCATCAGACTGGTTGTTTCCATCAGCTATCCCTTCTGGTGCTGGCCCGTAGCCAGTTAACGATATAGAGCAATACGGCAAAGACCATAAAGGCACCCGGAGGCGAATTGAAAACACGGCAGGAAATATAGAAATCAGGCATTACCGAAAGCCCCCAGAGAGTGCCATTGCCGAGAAGTTCTCTGATGCCGGCTATTCCAAGCAGAACAGTCATATAGCCAAGCGACACCCCAATCGCGTCGCAGAAGGCTTCTAATGGCCGATGTGAAACGGCAAAAGCTTCGAGGCGCCCCATTACAACACAATTGGTAACTATCAGACCGACATACGGGCCAAGGGTCCGGGCCATATCTGGAAACCAGGCCCGCAAAAGCTGTTCGACCGATATTACGGCTGTGACGACGATCAACATGTAAGCAATAAGCCTGAATCTGAAGGGAATGTGATAACGCAGCACTGAAACGACAACCGAACTGAAAACCGTTGTAACTCCGACCATGACCCCATAAAAAAAGCATTTTCAACCTTCAGAGTTACGGCAAGAGTCGAACACAAACCCAGGGCCAGCACAAACACAGGGTTTGCCGGCACCATGC
>JAQUZA010000059.1 GCA_028691595.1 Candidatus Rifleibacteriota bacterium | reverse complement strand
TCACGCGTCGACAGGCTCATTTCGCTGCCAATTGCTACGCTCAGGTTGCGAACTCTATCCCAGTGACCGACGTGTTCTCTCGCCTGGTTCTCGAGAATCTTCATGGTGAGGCCGAGCAGGCACTCAAGCCTGACAAAGTCACCGAGCATCCGCAGCGATTCTTCAGCCTGTGCAGGCATTTCCCAGGATTCCATTACTGGAGATGCAGAGATGGGAGCGCGCACACTCAAAAGCCAGCTGGTGCCATTCAGCGAAAACGATTTCCAGAAACGGCCGCCAAAACGACTCATGCCATCTTTCACCAGGTCATCGGGCAAATCGGTTGGTGGCAGGCTACCGTTGCGATCATGCCCGCGCCAGACCGCACCCCACGGAAACCACAACTGCAGATCGCTGCCAATTCCAGCCATATTTTCGTCGAGGATGCCGAGCGCGGTTTTCCAGACACCCGTAATACAGCTTAACTCAAGTGGTTTCATAGATTTCTCCTGCCATGTAGAAAAATTGGTTGTGCGTATGGCCTGAACGAATTTCAGTATAACAGATTGCCCGTGCCAGGTAAAATTGTTATACTGCCCTAAATCATTCTCTAGCGGGAGCGTCTTAATGAGCACAAACTATGAAAATCGAATTGCACTCAACCCTGCTCTGATCGTAGGGCTCGGGGGTACCGGCAAGAAGTCGCTGATTAATTTCAAAGAGACTTTCCTGAACAGCCCACAGATTAAAAAGGCCTACGCATTGTCAGGAAACCGCGAACCGGCGCTCCCTGATTTTATCGATCTTCTCTGCATCGATACCGACATTTTCGATGCAAGTCAGCCCGAAGACAACGCCAAAACCGGCACAAAACTTACGGAGAGTGAATATCACCAGATCAATATTCAAAATGCCGGGCAGATTACCGGCAATCTTGACTCAGATACTTACGGTTATCTGTATGAATGGTTCCCGCAGAAGCTGAAACATCATATAGGTCAGATAAGCCAGGGCGCTCACCAGTTCAGGTTTACCGGTCGTTTTGGTGTCTTTGTCGATATTCAGAAAATTTTCCAGCAGATCAAGGCCAAGATGAGTAAAATCATGGCCCGCAGCAATGTCAACCAGGACGACATTATCGTGCCATTGACCAATAAGCAGGGGCAGATTCTCACCCCTGAATTTTATATTGTGGGTTCTCTGTGTGGCGGTTCTGGTGCCGGCATGTTTCTCGACATGGCCTATCTGATGAAAATGGCATATTATCAGCTTTCAGGCGGCAAGGGCAAACCCACCATCGTTGGCATTCAACTGACACCCGAAGCTTTTACCCAGATTTCCATCGACCCGAATGTGAATTCGACCGGCCGCCTCGAAGGCAACGGTTACGCATCGCTTGTCGAAACCTTCTATTTCATGAACAAAGAAAAGTTTCCGCCAACCCGCACGGCCAAAGACATCATCAGTCAGGACCGCCGCAACAAGTTCATGGTTAACTACGGCCCGATCGGCAAGAGCAACGATACAACCACCTATGGCAGTATCAGCGAAGAACCGCCCTTCGATCAGTGCTACCTTCTTGGCACCAGCAACCAGGACGATATTCCAACCTATTACAGTATCGCATCTGAGCTGATATTTACCAAGCTGGCAACCCAGCTGCGCCAGGCCCAGAATTCGATGCTCGACAATGCCTCACAGATTCTTGGTCAGAACAGCTCAGACCTTGAAGGCAAGCAGCTCAAATGCTTCAGTTCAGCCGGTTTCAAGAGCTTTTACTACCCACTTGATGTTATAAGAGATCTTTACACCTTCAAACTGTCGATGGATGTCACCTACTGGCTGAAACTTTCGGTTGACCGCATTCTCATCGACAGTATGGTTCAGGAATTTGCCGAAAACAACCCGACAAAGATCGATCTGACCCCAGAAGGCCTGTTCATGATGACCAAAGAAATCATTGACCGCAAGCAATACTGGGACAACCCGATGTTTCACACCCTGCGAACGGTTAACAAGCAGAAGGAAGGCGAATCTGCCTCGGCATTCATTCTGCGTCAGATCGACGAAATGAACCAGAACCGCGTCAAAAAAGACGAAATCAGGGTAAAAGTCAGGGTCAGTTTTGAACAGAGCGCTATCAAAGCCGGTGAACACCTGCTCGAAAAGGTTATCGAGATCATTAACAATCCTGATCTTGGTGCTCTTATTGCCATCGATTTCTTGAATGCTTTCGAAAAGTATCTTACCCGCTATCCACGCGAAATTCTTTCGCGCAAGGTCCAGGAAATCAAAGGCAAGCTCGATAAAGAACAGCGTGAATACCGCGAAATCGCCAACCGCCTCAAAGAAAAACTCGGTGGCTTTGCCGGTCTTGGTGGCAAGCTCATGGAACTTGGCACTGTGCTGCGCATGACCGACATCAACGACGAGCGCGACAAGCTGATGAAAGAGGCCAAAGAAGCCGTTGACATGGAATATGAAATGTTCTGCATTTCCTGCGCCGAAGATTTTCTCAAGTTTTTGAATGTCCAGGCACAGTCGATCAGAAAGCAGGTTGAAGTGTTCTCCGGCAAACTCGCACAGATTTCCAAGGATGGCATGATCGAGCGCCAGTATGAACATTGCCTTGACCGCATCAAACCTTATTCAAAGGTTCAGGATTTCATCAGAACCTACATTTTTGAAGAACGCGATATCGAGCCTTTCTACAAATATCTGCTCGGCGACCTTTCAAACAATGATATCGAGGGTGATTTTCTGGTTAAGATCAATCTCAAAGAACACTGGGAAAAGTATACCAACCCCGAAGGCAATTCACTTGAGAAAGAAATAGTTAAATATTGCCGCAGCATAATCGAGCGCCGCCTGTTTGGTGGCATCGAAGACTTTATTCACTGGAAAGATTCAGTACGCAAGGGTTTCAAGAAAAGCCTTGTCGAAAGCATGATGAATCAATCAACCCCGCTTATCACCATGAATGACCGCGGCAACAATGCCCCACAGCGTATGAATATCGTTACTCTAGGCATTTCTGACGAGAACAGCAAGCTCTCTGAAGAAATCAAAGATGCACTGCGCAAAGGCGATATCGGTGTAACTGTTGCCCCAACCCGCAACCCCTATGAAATAAGCCTGTTGCAGACCCTGCACGGCATCGCCCCTTATAACATCAGCGCGATCACCCAGTGGCACAATCTCTACCGTCAGAACAATGCCAAAATTAACTGTCATGCGATTCTGACCAATGATGCCTACCCGGTTCTCTGGTCGAGTTACGGTCTGATTCCGGCCAAGAAGCTTGAAGAACACTACATGGTCTACCTGCTGTTGCGTTATGAGCTGATTGCCGACACCATACAAAGCAAATATGGCATTGAATACAACGACGAACTGGTGCAGTATGAGCTCTGGTATCAGCAGGACAAACCGCAACCAATCGGGCGCACCATCACTCAGCTGTTCGACTATCTCAAGAACAACACCATGGGCATTTACCTCATCAGAAGCGTTTACAACGAATACTGGAAATCGCTGCCATTCCCGAAACAGCGCGAAGTGGTCAACAAGTATCTGCCTATCATGACCGACAAGGTCAAAAAGCTTGAAGACGCAATCGAAGAAGAAATCAAGAAAAACCACGAAGTCAGCCCGGCCAGCGACGAGCTGCTGTCAATCAAACGTGGCATTCTGCGCATTCTTCAAGACTACAACGAGCAGTTCAACCACATACTGAGCCAGCGCCCATCCGGCACCATTGAAGGCGAAGTCACCCAGTAACCTTAAATAGTCTTTAGCGGGCGCATCCAGCACTTCTGCCGGATGCGCCCTTTCATTCACAGAATATGAAGCTTTTGCGCTGAGAATTGGCTAGTACTTTGTCACACATGAAAGCAAGAATAGACATCAATTCTGTCATCCCCGCGCTTGTCCCCCAAAGGGGGAAAGCGGGTGTCTAAGCCGCTAAATGCTAGATTCCCGCCTGCGCGGGACGAAGACCCCCCAGAACTCTTGTGTGACAGACCACTAGTTTTCGGAATTCGTACGAAATGTGGCAAAAAGGGCTGGCCTTCTTGACTGAGTCCCGGGGGTGCAGTATAATCAGCCACCGGCCCGGCATCAGCCCGGGCAATCTATTACATGGTTGAGGTCTCATAAGATGAGTCATTCTGTCAGCAAGATTCTCGCAATGTCACCGTCCGATGCAACTGTATCTGTCAGCGGATGGGTCAGAACCAGGCGCTCCAGCAAGAACGTAGCTTTTGTGGCTCTGAATGATGGCTCAACCATTCGTAACCTGCAACTGGTTGTCGATGTCGAAAAGGGTTACGAAGGCATCACCGAAGAATCCATGGCCAAAGTCACTACTGGTGCTTCAATATGCGCAACCGGCAAGCTTGTCGCCTCTCAGGGCAGCGGCCAGGCTGTTGAGCTTATGGTCGAAAGCCTGACAGTATCAGGCGTTGCTGACGTAGATTCTTACCCGCTGCAGCCCAAAAAGCACTCTCTCGAATTTTTGCGGGAAATTGGTCACCTGCGTTTCAGAACGAACGTTTTTGGTGCGGTTCTGCGGGTCAGACATGCCATGACCTTTGCTATTCACAACTACTTCAACAGTCGTGGTTTCTTTAACGTTCACACCCCGATCATTACCGGCTCAGACTGCGAAGGGGCCGGCGAAATGTTCAGGGTTACCACCCTTCCCGCTCTTAATCCGCCGCTTCTCGATGACGGTTCGGTAGATTTTTCCAAAGATTTTTTTGGCAAAGCTGCCAATCTGACTGTTTCCGGGCAACTTGAAGGTGAACTTGCAGCCCTGGCCCTGGGTAAGATCTATACCTTTGGGCCTACGTTCCGGGCCGAAAACTCAAACACTTCAAGGCATCTTTCTGAATTCTGGATGATCGAGCCGGAAATTGCCTTTGCCGATCTGACCGACAATATGAACCTTGCCGAAGATTTTCTTAAATATCTCATCGGCTACGCTCTTGATAACTGTGCCGACGATCTCGATTTCCTCAGCAAACGTGCTGCCGAAGAAGACAAACTCAGGCCACAGGCCGAACGCGAAGAAATGACCCTTCTTGAAAAGCTCGATTTTGTCAGAAAGAACGATTTCGAGCGCATTACCTATACCAAAGCAATTGAAATACTCATGGAAAGCACTCCGAATAAGAAAAAGAAGTTTCAATACCCGGTTGACCGCTGGGGCATCGATCTTCAGTCAGAACATGAGCGTTTTCTCGTTGAAAAACACTTCAAGAAACCGGTGATCGTAACCGATTACCCCAAAGAAAACAAAGCCTTCTACATGCGCGCCAACGCTGATGGCAAAACTGTTGCCGCCATGGATATTCTGGTGCCGGGAGTCGGCGAGATTATCGGCGGCTCACAGCGCGAAGAACGTTTTGATGAGTTAAAACAGCGGGCCGCCGATTTCCATATTCCAGAAGAAAGCATCTGGTGGTATCTTGACACCCGCAGATTTGGAACTGTAGTTCACAGCGGCTTCGGTCTTGGCTTTGAGCGCCTGCTGATGTTTTTGACCGGCATGGGTAACGTCAGAGACGTAATCCCCTTCCCCAGAACCCCAAAATCAGCTGAATTCTAAGTTAAACCTTCAGGCAAGTATTTAATGTAAGCGGCCCTTACGGGTCGCTTATACTTTTATGGAACATGCAAACTCAACGACTTCGAAGTCATCCCCGTGCAAACGTGGATATAAGCCGTCACAAAATAGACTCCCGCTTGAACCCCTCTATGTTGTAAACGCGGGAATGAAAAAAAACTACAGATCCAACTTTGACAGACGACTGGATAAAAAAGGCATTTCAGACTAAAGTGTGATGGTAAAAATAATCCAGAGCACGCACTCTTAAATGGGGTCTCACAATGAAGAACGGGTCTTTTGCCAATTCATTATTCACAGTTCTGGCAGTGCTTTCGCTGCTGACACTCTCTGTGCGGGCCGATTGTACTACCTGGCAGGTAGTCACTGAGGGGTCAGGCCTCTGCGGCCGATCAGTAAACTGCTTTGCAGTCTATAAAAACACCATGGCGGTTGGCACCGAGAACGGCGTCAGCGTTTATGACGGCAACTCCTGTACCTGGGCCACCCTGAAATTGCCCGACGAAATTGCTTCATTATCAGTCTGCGACATGGCAATTGACGAGCATGGGCACTACTGGCTTGCCACCAACCAGGGTCTGGTCACGGTTCAGGGCACGACAACCTACGTTTATGACACCAGCCACAATCTGCCAACTGTTGACATAAACCGTGTACAAATACAAAACAACCAGGTTTTTGCCGGTTGCTTTGGGGGGTATATTTGCTCTGCCTTTCTTCCGCAATCAGGTATGACCAAGTTTTCGCCGGTAAATTATCAGATCAACCCTGATTCGGGCAGTTTAAAAATTCGCTCGGTCGGCATTTCGGCAATGGCCATGCAGGCCAACTTTAAGGGCTGGGTATCAACTCTTGGCAACGGCCTGATCGAGATATCTGGCAGCAACGAGTTTTGCGTCAAAGATACCAGCAATCAGCCAGAAAACTGGGTAAATGACTTTTATATTTTCCATGAGGGAAAAAGCCGCGAAATGCGCACTTTGGCGGTTACTCCCGAGCATCTGAGTCTGATAAAGAATAATCAGGCCATACGCGAGATTCAGTTGCCGCTCGACGATCAATGGCTGAATTGTGTTGTAACAGTTCGCGAAGACCCTGAGTATTACGACTGGGTCGAATTACCAGAGATGAGCGGCGACGAAGAATTTCTCAACGATTTTATCGGCCGTCGCACTGTCTATATTGGCACCAGATCGAGCGGATTGTGGCGTTTTTACAAAGGCAAGTGGCGGCAGTATCTTGCCGAGAACAGCATACTGCCATCAAATTGCATTAACCGTCTTTACGTTTATAAGAAATTACTGCTGGTCTGCACTGATGCCGGGCTGGTAATGGTGCATCTGTCGCCCGACCGCTATGACGAATTTCAGGAAACCGGCGTGGGCACGAGATACAACAAAACGTTTTTTCCATTTTTGACCAACATGGTCTATTTTCAGGTTGTTAAAGGCAGCAGTTACTGGATATCGCACCAGTTTGGGCTCACCCGCTGGAAAACCAACGACAGAAACACCTACCATCATCTCGAACAGAAAGTTGCCTGGTATTATGATCTGAGCACACGAATTGAACCGGCAGCAAACCCCGAACGGGAAGCCGAATTACTGGCCCAGCAGGAAATTGCATCGGAGACAGAAAACAGCAAAGTCTCTCTGAACTTCGCCAACGACGAAGAACAGCTTCAAGAGCTTGAGGTTGGCAGATACTGGGAGCATTATACCAACAAGGCTGAATTTTCGACTGCCAGCAATGCTTTTCCCATTCCTTACCAGGAAATAACCAGCATGACCGTTGATCGCTCAACTGACTATTTATGGCTGATTTTTGCCGGGCAGCACCTGGCAAGAATGCGCATGGTACGCCGCATCGTCATGGTTGATGGGAAAAAGCAGACCGTTGAAAGGCCTGACTGGCAGATGCTTGAAAAGTTCGTACCCTGGAATGATGGTGAGAGGCTAAATGTCGTCTGGTTCAACGCCGGAAAAATTTATATTGGCACGCACCAGGGGTTTTATATTCTTGAAAATCCCGAAAGCGAGAATCTCGAGAAATTTCCATTTGCCTGGCAACATTACGGTGTATTCCAGGGTCTCGCAATACCCGAGGTACGCGGGTTTGCCTTCTGGAACCCCCGGCAGGGCAAGTGTCTGGCAATCATGCACAACCAGAATATCAGCACCTGGGATGGCAACGACTTTTCCATGATCGATCTCGATGGCGACTGCACCTGCATTAAGTCAGGCTCTGACGGGAACCTCTGGATTGGTTCGACCAAAGGTCTGCATAGAATCGACCCCACCGGCGAAAGGTTTCACTATAGAAGCACTAACGCGCATTTTATGTCTGATAACATTACTGCCATCGGGGTTGTGCCCGAAGATAACAACTCTGTTGCCGTCTGGGTTGCCTGTGATGGGTTCGTTAAATACAGCGAAAAGGGTCAGGGGCTTGATGGAAGCGATAAAATGCCGTTTATCTATACCAGAAAAGATGGTGTAACTGTAACTTACGATGACTATTCGACTTCTGACATCAGATTTCAGTCGACCTCTTTTCATTATTACGATGGCCTGACCTGGGAAAAGTGGCGTATTGCCGGGATAAGAGACATACTGGTCGATCGCAATTATCTCTGGACTCCCACTAATGTCAGAGTTCGCCGCATGCGCATCAACCACAGTGACTACTGACGGATCAAATCTCCGCGGCCATTTTACCGATGCAGAATACATAACCCTCTCAGGGGCGTTTTGTATGGTATGACTGCAAATTCGGGCACTTTAATTCCGGCGGTTTTCCGGGGCAAATCGATTAGGCTGTCAGAAACAGTGCGGTTGTGGTATTATGTGGGCAATTCAAATGATCATGGGGTGAGAACTGATGGTTGAAGTAGCTCCAGGAAACGAAAGACTCAGAATTCCTGCCTGGAAATATATATTGTTTCTGGTTCTTTTTCTTTTAATGTGCCTGGGTATTCTCTGGTATATGCTGGCATCAAATTACGGGGCATCAAATTCGCTGCTCGAAACACTGCGCCGCTATCTGAGTTTTGTCAGCGCTTTTCACCCGAACATCAAGCCCGAAGATGATTTCAGCAATGCCCTGCGTATTCACGGTGTCGAAAAGAACAGCCCCAAAAAGTTCTTCATGTTTGTTTCGATGACTGACAATGATGGCAGCCCGCTAAAGGTCATCAATGCTGCAAACGTAACCGTTCTGGCAAAAGACAAATCTGGAGCCGATCTCAATGCGATCGTCGATCGTGTAAGACCATTGCATGCCTATGGCGACATGGCTGATCCGATGAGTTTTTCGAGCGTCATGGACTATTCCGGCAGCATGTTTCCCGAAGACCTGACTGCAATTGAAGATAATTTTTCTGCACTGATAGACCAGATTCTCATACCATTCACCGGTGGCGTAATTAAATTCAATAACAAGGTCAATGAGGTTCAGCCTCTTACTACCGATAAAAATGCCCTGAAAACATCGATAAAAAAGCGCATCATGCTTCAGAACACAGCACTGTTTGACGGTGTAGATGCCGGTGTCGACAAGATTCAGGCCCGTCCACATTTCAGGTTTGTAATTCTGACAACCGACGGTAACGACAATGCTTCAAACGCCTCGCTCGATGACGTTATTCGACGCTGCCAGATTCACAACACCTCAGTGTTTGTCTTCGGGTTCGGCTGGCTTGAAGTCACCAACCTGCGCAACTTGTCAAACAGCACTGACGGCTATTATTCTTATGTTCCTGACAGCAGCAAGCTGGCAGAATGGTTTAAAAAGCTTGGGCAGATTATCAACAATGTTCAGGTCGTCGAATTTTCGGTGACGAACGACACCAATCAGCCTGGTTCAATCGAGTTAACGATCAATGAGGGTGGGCAAAAGCTCACCAGAACCCGCACCTGGAAATAGATAAAGGTCAGGTTAAACACGGAGGCACAAAATGCTGAACAAACTTTTTTGCAGGATCTTATTTTTCTCGCTGTTTTTTGCCACCTTGCTGGTATCACCAGTCCGGGGCGAGGTTAACTTCGATTTCGGTCTGCCCCTTTTCGGGCAGGAAGAAATTCGCTTTGAAAAAACCAAACCCAGCGATTTCAACCTGCAGCTCCTCAAGAAGTATCTGACCGAGCAGCAGGGAAACACCCTTGCTCAGCTACATGCAATCACCAGGTGGTTCAGTCTGATCAAGCTTTCAGACACGCCCAGACGTGATGAGCTCATCAAACTCAGCACCAGTCTTCTCAAAAGCACCGGAAAAGCTGATTTTACCAACGAAGAAAGATTGCGCGACATTTTCTTCAATGGTCTGTTGTTGAGCATCGACAAAACAGAAGACAAAACCAACAGCAAGGATCACGCTTTTGAAGAGCTACTGCTCGAATCAGAAGACAGATTTAACAAGAACCATGATTACTGGCTGATCAAAGGCATTCTTTTCCAGGAGCTTCGCAACCGACCGAATGGTTATTTCGAGCCAATGAAACCTGAAGAAGACCTCAAAAGAGCTTTAACGCTCATTCCGAAGACAGCCCATTACTATTACGTCATGGGTCAGGCCTTCAGACTTCTTGGGTCAATGGATACCTCATTATTTCTGTCTATTGCCTCATATGAAAAGGCATCATCACTGGACCCACGCAACCCGAAACTGCAAAATTCACTTCTGGGCATTTACATGGGTCTGCATGAAGATTATCAGAGCCGCAACAAGCCTGAGCCCTTCTGGCTTGAAGAAGCCGTTTACAAGAAAATTCTCGAGCTTTCACCCAATAATCCGCACGCTCTCAACAACCTCGGCTATCTGTATGCCGAATACGGCGTAAACACCAAAACCGCCCAGGAACTCTGCCAGCGTGCAGTTGACATGGCCCCGGAAAGCCCCGGCTTCAGGGACAGTCTTGGCTGGGCCGCCTTCAAAAATCATGACTTCAAGAA
Organism: Candidatus Rifleibacteriota bacterium; assembly: GCA_028691595.1. Taxonomy (GTDB): domain Bacteria; phylum Muiribacteriota; class Ozemobacteria; order Ozemobacterales; family Ozemobacteraceae; genus Rifleibacterium. Next base: position 1,018 of record JAQUZA010000059.1, on the reverse strand, counting down.
GGCAGAAGAAGAGCTGAAAAAATCGCTCTCGATGAAGATGAATGTTTATGACCCGCACTATCACCTGGCTACCGTCTATTATGCCATGGGCGAACTTGACAAAGCCGCAGAGCATTACGATCACGCTATCAAACTCAGACCTGATTCGGCCGAGGCAATGAATAACCTCGCATACCTTTACACCGAGCAGAATACTAACATCAGCAAAGCGATAGAGCTCGCTGAAAGAGCCGTTCAGATTGAAAAAAACAATGCCTCTTATATAGATACGCTTGGCTGGGCATATTACCGTGATGGTCAGATAGACCGGGCATTGAGTCTTCTTCTAAAAGCAAATCAGCTGGTGGCGGGGCAAGGCGAAGTTCTGCTTCACATCGGCCGCGTTTATCTCGACAAAAATGACTTTGAACTGGCCATAACCTATCTGCGTGAAGCCTTCAAGGCAGATCCAAAGTTGAAAGACCCTGACAACGCCCTTTATCTCGCCGTCAGGCTGAAGGGCTACCACAGTTCTCTCGCTGACTACCACAGTCTAATGGGCGACCGGGCTGATAAAGACAAAATTAACAGCATTCTCATGAGCATCGCCCGCCTCTACCAGGAAGAAAAGCTTTATGACCAGGCTATTGATATTACCAAACTCTGTTCAGACATTAAATCAGGGGTCAGATCTCTTGATAAGCCTGTTTTTGACAGCTACAGCCTTGGCAGAGCCGAAGACAAAGCCCAACCCAATGATGAAGCAGATGAGGCGGCCAATGCAGATTTGCCCGCTGAAACAGATACAAACACACCATCCGAACTTGAATCGTCTGGTGAACAGCCTGCGACATCAAGTTCCGCCGGTGCCGCCAATCAGACAGTCGATAAGCTGTTTTCGGGAATGCCACCTGCCAGTTCTCATCCCCTGATCATTTCTTTTGGCCCGAAATTTTTTGAATGGGTGAGCGCTGCTTTACCAGCAATGCAGAATTTCACCGACAAATCGGTCACTATCTTTATCAAACGGCCGGTAAAA
>JAQUZA010000629.1 GCA_028691595.1 Candidatus Rifleibacteriota bacterium | reverse complement strand
TACCGGGCTTTCACCGGTCATGATACCTTTATGAACGACGGTTGGCTTGAATTTTCTGCTTTCAAGCAGGTTGCCGTTTTTCGCGTCAATTGATACGAGGTTGTCACCTTCCGTTGCCCATATTTTGTCTTTGCTGGCAATGAGACTGCCCGGAACCCTTGTTATGAATTTTTCAACCGGATTATACTTTACCTGGCGACTCCAGACCACTTTTTCACCAGTCTGAGAGGATGTGGATGCATAAGAGTAAAAGCCGATTTGAACCCCGGCCAGAAGCGCAACCGCGCCGATAAAGCCATACGCACGCCCATCGCCCCATTCTTTGCCAAAAAGCATTTCAAAAAACGATTTTACAATCAATGATACAAAAAATTGAGCGAAGGCTGCCAGCAACAGAAAGGCAGTCATGCCACCGGTAACCAGAAGGTTATAAGGCATGTCTTTGCGACTCCAGGCAGATTTAAGAATTTCACTGATGCCGTTAAGATGAGCTGCCATCGGTGCCAGAAAATCGCCAAACCATGCTGAATACATGCCTGCCATAATCGCCACGCCTGCCAGGGTCGAATAAATTATCGACCGCATCAACATTTGCGCGAACAGCAGCAACAACATGATTGAACCAGCAAAAATATAAGTCGTAATGCTGGTCAAAGGAAAGGTCGAGAATTCCCCGAAACTTTTACCAAGAAAGTAAAACTGAGCAACCACCAGCAGAGCAAGCGGCAGCATGATAAAGAAATTTTTCAGGCTTTCTTTAATGCGGTCTATCCTTGTTTTTCGGGGGGGCGCTTCCGGTTTCTTGATAATTAAGTTTACAGGGTTGTTGTTGGCAATGGGGACTTCGTCCATATATGGATTCCTCCTGTAAATTTAACTAATGACGTGGCTGTATCGACTTGAACGCTAACTTTTTTAACCATCGCATTCAACTCATGCAAAAAAACAGCGGAAAATGTTTAAGATCAAAACAGTAACGGTTAAGAAGCAATATTGCATGGCACTATTCTCTGTCAACATCGAGTAAACAATTTGCTTGTTCTTAATCGTCATCCCCGCGAAAGCGGGGATCTAAGCCTTTAGAGATAAAATTCCCGCTTTCCCCCTGCCGGGGACAAGCGCGAGAATGACGGAATTACTACAGATTCAAGTTTGACGAAGCACAGGTCATTCATTCAACATCATTTTTAAGCCTTGAGGATTACCAAATTGAATAAGCGCTTAAGTGAATTTCGAGAGTGAGGCTTTTATAGTTAATTGTCAAAATGAACAGATGATTCTTGACAGAGAAGATTAGAGGCAATAGAATGTTAAAGTCTGTTGCTAACTCCTCGTGTTTCTAGAGGTATTTAAGGAGGCTTCCTTTGCCGTCAATGGTCTCACACCTGTTCTTCAAGCTGGCTAACGAAAAGGATTCAGAACTTGAAGCCTGCGAATATCTCGACGTATTCGCAAAAAAATGTGGCTATGCATCTGAAACGATCGATGAAATGCGGTTAGCCTTTATTGAAGGCCTTATCAATGCGAAGGAACACGCACCTAAAGATATTCCCGACGGCAACAAAAGAGATATTCACGTTGCCCTTTCTTACGCCGAAGATCTTTTACAGATACAAATCCGTGATTTCGGCAAGGGTTTTGACCCGACCGTCGTAGAAAAACCCGATATACGCAAAAAATTGAAATCCTCTCATAAACGTGGCTGGGGCCTGATGCTCATGGAACGCCTGATGGACGGCGCAGAGATTTCTTCATTTCCGCCATCTGGCACACTCATTCATCTGGTTAAAAAGCGCATCGTCGGCGAGTCTCCGGCAGAAGTAGACACAATGCGCGAACATAAGAGAGTCGAGCGCCTTAAGTACATTCTCGGCAGCTTTATCGATTTGAGTTCTTTCCTCTGCCAGAGCAAAAACCTGCAGGCCGGTCTGCGTTCGATGTTGCGCATTCTTCTTGGCACAATGGGCGTTTCAAGAGGCGCGATCTACACTTTCGAAAATTCCAATGAAAGTCTCGACTGCCTGGTCGATATCAAGCTGCGCGCTAATGCCAGGCTTCCTCAGGTTAAGATTCCTCAGAAGCTCTTTGAAAAGCTTGTAATAAAAGAAGACGGTGAAGTAACCGACATAATCAAAAATGAGATTGCTGCATTTAAAGAAACCTTTAAAGACGGTGAAATCGAACATATTTATGTTTTGCGCACTGACAACCAGAATCAGGGGTTGCTGATTCTCGGCAGCCGCTTCCGCAAAGAAGGCGAAGAAGCTTTTGACAACGAACTCCTCACCACAATTTCGCGCAATATTTCCTCTGCAATCAATACTTTTCGTCTGATGCAGAATCTGCGTGACGTTAATGAATCTCTCGACCGCCGCATCAATGAGCTTGATTCAGTAAGAGAAGCTAGTCAGACCATTTCATCAGAACTCGAAATCGAGAATTTGCCGTTCACGGTTGAAGGTATCTTCAGAAGCATCATGAACATTCAAAAGTTTTCGATGGCGATTTTTGATCCCACCGAAAACCGCTTCAATATTTGCCAGAACAACCGCGGCCTGCCCGCA
>JAQUZA010000628.1 GCA_028691595.1 Candidatus Rifleibacteriota bacterium | reverse complement strand
CCAGAAACCAGCACCCTGAGGCAAAGATTTGGTATTCCGGCACAACGCCACAGCATATGTTTTGGCAGCACCCATGAAGGCGACGAAGAACAGATACTCGAAGCCCTCGAACCCATTTGGTCAAAGCTGGATGCCACAATAATCATTGCTCCAAGGCATCCAAAAAGAGTTTCCAGTATCGAAGATCTTTTAAGGGCTCGAAACCTCGATTATGAAAAAGTTTCTGAAGCGACCAGTGCTGCCCGTCGCATTATTCTCGTCGATACCCTGGGTGAATTGTGCAGTTTTTATGCCGCCTCTTCACTGGTTTTTATCGGTGGCAGTCTTATAAAACGTGGCGGTCACAATCTCATGGAACCCGCCGCCTTTTCAAAACCCATGCTGACCGGGCCACATACTTTCAACTTTCGTTACGAAATGATGGCTTTAAACCGCTCAAAAGCTGTTCAGACCGTCAAAAACGCCGACGAACTCAGGCAGGCAATTGAAAACTGGCTCGCCAACCCCGGCGAATATGCCTCGATGGGCAACCGGGCCAGACAGGTTCTTGATTCAATGGCCGGAGCAAGCAGTCGCACGGTAGCATCCCTCAAACAGCTTGGTCTTCTTCCAGATGCCTGATCGCGAAATAGTATTACGCCTGAATGCCATGGGCGATATTCTGCTCACCGTACCTGCTCTCAGAGCCATGGCCGCCAATGATGTCGAAGTGCATCTGGTTATAAACAGCAGATGGCAGGCACTGACAAACTTTTTACCTGCTTGCATCCACCTTTTCAAGGGCACCGGCAGCATGATCAATCTTGGCAAAGAACTTAAGTCTCTCAACCCCAGGGCTCTTTTCGACCTTCAGGGAAAAATCTCGACGATCGCCCTGAGAACCATCATTGGCGCGCCCATTACCAGGGTTTACCAGAAACGCTCCCTAAATGAGCAGTTTCAGGCCATCAGCCGCCAGTACCCTTTGCGATTGTTTGATCAGAGGCCTGTCTGGCAGAAATATGCTGAAGTTTGCGGTGTTGATGTTTCTGACCCCGACCCTTCACTCAATATTTCCGAATCTTACCTTGATGAATGTAAGAAGGTTCTACAGGCAACCGGTCTTGAAGAAAACAAGTTTGTTCTGATTCATCCTGAAGCATCAAAACCAGGCAAAGAACTTACCCAGGCTCTTATAAGCCAGCTTCAGAAAGACTCCCCCCTGCGTCTGGCCCTGATCGGTACCAAAAACTCATCTATTCAGGTAGATCAACCACATCTCGACCTGCGTAACCACTTCGACCTTTACCACCTCCCCGGAATTTTGAAACTGGCCAAAGCAGTCATTTCATCAGATTCAGGGCCTATGCACCTGGCAAGGGCAGTTGGCACCCCACTGGTGGCTATTTTTTTGCAGACCTGCCCGTCGCTGGGGTTTGCCCCGGTAACCGGGGGCAATTCTCTGATCATTTCACGCGATCTGCCATGTAAGCCATGCAGTCTACATGGTCAGAACGACAGTTGCCCAGAAGGACATTTCGCCTGTCGTGATCTTGACCCTGGCATCACCTCGACCCAGGTCTTAAATTTTCTGGCCCCTTTTCTATGAAAACGATCATTATCGGCCTTAACTGGCTTGGTGACATAATAATGTCATTTCCGGCCATCATGGCTGCAGCCGGTTCAGGCGAAGTTCATATAATTACCAGGCCGCATCTGGCGCAGGTCTACCACCTTGCCGACCTGCCGGTTAAAATTCACCAGGTCGCGACCAACGCCAACCCGGTTGAGGTAATCAGGCAGCTTCAACCACTCAGGAAATTGAAAGCCGACAATATTATCGTTCTGCCAGATTCCCTGAGAGCGGCAATAATCGCAAAACTCTGCAAAAGCTCTATATCTACCGGGTTTGCGACACAATTTCGCAGCTGGCTGCTCACAAATGCCGTAAAAAAGCCAGACAATTTTGTTGAAATGCACGAATCAGAGCTTCATTTCAGGCTGATAAAAGAAGCCGGTCTGACTCAACTGGCATCAACTCCAGAGCTCAAACCGAACCGCTTTCAAGATGGATTTTTTGTAAAACTTGCAGATAGACTTGGGCTCGAACCCGACCACGACTACATGGTTCTGGCACCAGGAGCTGCTTTTGGAGCTGCAAAGCGCTGGCCCCCGGCCAAATTTTCGCAACTGGCCGGCCTTCTTGCCAGCCATTTCGGTTTGCCGCTGCTGGTAACTGGCAGTTTGAGCGAGAACCAGATTGTCGAAGAAATCTGCAGAAATTCTTCTGCCAGGCTTATCAATGCCGCCGGAAAAACAGATCTGCACGAACTGGCCTGCCTTCTCAGCCATGCCCGGGCTCTAATTGCCAATGATTCCGGAACCATGCACCTGGCAGCCCTTTATGCCACGCCTACAATAGTGCCTGTCGGGCCGACCGACATGGTGCGCACCGGCCCTCTCAATGGTAATTTTTCCGGCGTGTATTCTGCAGAAAATTGTCCGAAGGCACCATGCCGCCAGCGAACCTGCCCATTAAAAAACCATGTCTGCATGGAATCGATCGCCCCGCAGGCAGTATTTGCTGC
>JAQUZA010000627.1 GCA_028691595.1 Candidatus Rifleibacteriota bacterium | reverse complement strand
CTGGTATAATTCCTCAATGAATTCAAAAGCAGAATCAGTTAACAGCTTTTTAAGCAGCACAAAGACTCACATCAAGATTCTCCAGGAGAGAATTCCCCTTCTGGCATCATTCCTCGAAGTTGCAGACAATGACAGGGTTGAATCCTCATATAAACTCCTTGAGCAGATTCCCCTTCAGATTTTCGAAGCCTGCGACCGCCCCCTCATTGTGGTTGCTTTCTGTGGCCCAAGTGGAGCCGGGAAAAGCACTGTTTTCAACATGCTGACCGGACTCAATGTTCCGGCGGGGGGCGCAGTAAGGCCGATGACTCACGTATCTTTCGCAGCCTTTCCCGGTCAAATTATTGACATGGTATCTGCTGATGAAGTGTTCAAAGGTTTTGAATTATCCCGACTGGCAGATATTGCCGATTTGAAGACACCAGGGTCAGCAGCGAAAAAGCTTTTATACACCACCTATAAAAGTTCAGACCTTTCAGATAGTCTGTGGCCATGCCTGGTTGATATTCCAGATTTCAATACCACTGAACTTTCCAACTGGGAAAAAGCAGAGGAAATGATCAAGCGTGCAGATTCAATTATTTTTACTGTGTATCCTGACGCCTATAAAGATCAAAAAACTTTCGAAATCCTGAAAAAAGTTCTGCAGGTTGCCGGAAACGTCACCTGGTTACTTACCAAACTCGACCCGGCTGAAAGCGCCAGATATGCAACCGAAATTCACGCCGACCTGATAAAATGTGTTCAAAACCGGCCAGACTTTCAAACTCTACGCAGCGATGGTCAAACCCTTGCAGATTTTCTGGCAGCGAGCGCATTCTTTTACAGCCCATTTTCCGGCTCTGCAACTCTCTCTGATATTCAGCCCCTTGCCAACAGCAACCAGGATTTTGTTACCCATATTTTTTGCCAGAAAGGGCTGGAAGTTTCCCTTAAACGCCAGCTGCAGAGCATTAAATCAGGAGTTTCAAGCTGCGAAACTGTTTGTTTAAGAGCTTATCAATCCCATCTTCATCTTAAAAAAGTCATTGACTCATGTGATGAACTTTTAGAAAAAGCTGCTCAAACAATAACCGGTGAGGAGTTTCCGGTTTTCAGAATACTCGAGCTTATTCGTCACCAGCTGGAGCAAAACCGTCCCTCCTTTCTCAGACGCGCCTTTCAACCGCTGCTATTAATTGGTTCAGGTCTGAAAACCGCTTTAAACTCAATCAGAAATGCTATTTCCGGCTTCAGGGGAATCGATTTGGCCAGCAGTTTGAGACAGCGTGATCAGCTCGAACGTTCAAGACTCCAAAACGAAACAACCAACTTGATTGAACTCTGGCGACGCAAACCTGAACTAACAGGTTTAATCACTGAAAAGTGTGAAGAAGCAACAAGTGCGGTTCTTACCGCCGAACTTCCACCAGTTGACTCTGAGTGGGAAGCCTCTGTAAACGAGTCTCTAAAACTCTGGCAGCAAGGTAATAAAGACCTCTGGCGCTGGATGAACATTGTTGACGAACTATTCATTCTGCTGGGAACCGGTCTTGTGGTTGCCGATTTTTTTATTGATGGTGGAGTAGGAACCATGGGCGTAGTTGCAGTAGTTGGTGGCAGCAGTGCCGCAGGCGGCCTGCTGCTCTCATTGTTTAACAATATGGGTTTGAGTCGGGAGGTAATGGAAGCTCACCGAAGCTGGAAAACCCTGCGTCGGGCTTCGTATAAAGAGCACCTTCGCGAAAAGCTTGCTGGCCCGCTTTTTCTTAACGATTTTCGCCAGAAGGCCATGGGGTTGGCTCCAGAAACCATTGAGAGCTGTCAGCAAGCCTGTGAGCAGCTAAAGGAAATATGCAGAATTCATGAAATCAAATAAAACAGCTCTTTTACTTGAAAAAGCCGACATCATTAAAGGGAAATGCGATCAATTCAGAGGCAATGAGGAATTTTTTCTTCTGCAACGAAACCTTGAAAATGCGGTGGCACAGGCCCGTATTCAAAAGAAACAGCCGGTTATCATAACTCTGATCGGTGGAACCGGAGTCGGAAAATCATTTATTTTCAGCACTCTATGTTCGGCCCCGGATATCAGCCCTTCGTCAGGATCAGTCAGGGCCTTTACCCGGCAACTATTCATTTCGGCAGCAGAAGAAGACCGGTCTCTCCTTTTGTTTCAAGATGCCGAGGCCCATTTTTTGCCCGGATTTCTTCCTGGAGCAGTTTTAATCGACACACCGGACCTTGACACCATAGACAATAACAATGCCAGACTTGCCAAAGAAACAATTGCAATCTCTGACATAGTGATCTGTGTTACAACTCCTGATAAACGCGCCAATTTCAGTATTCATGAAAATATTGTCGAGTGGGCATCGAGAAAGCGCTGGTTTTTTGTGATTAATAAAACAGATACCGCTGCAGATGTCCCTGTTGCAAGGCTAAAGACTGAACTTGGCAATCGCCTGGAAAACCTTGGATTCAGCGTCGACCCGTCGGCTCTCTTTGCCTTCAGCGCAAGAGACAAGAATTCTCCTGAATTTGAACGCTTTAAAGATGTGGTTTTTTCCCAAAGGACGGTTGCCCAC
>JAQUZA010000626.1 GCA_028691595.1 Candidatus Rifleibacteriota bacterium | reverse complement strand
GGGCGACAAGCACGTAGGGCTCATTACCAATTTCGGCGGCAGGCCCCTCGAGACCCATCAGATGCCTGAGCAGACGGTCGCCGACATCCTTGATATCGATGGCCCGCTCGCGCAGATATGGGTCTTCAATGGCAGCAAAAATGCTGTGCAGCTTGTCAACAATATCTCTGACGATGCTTTCGACATTGACCATCTCTTTTTTAAGACGGGCAATCATCTGTGGCTTGAATTGGGGGTCTTCAAGCATCAGCAGGTGCGAGTCAAATATGGCGGCGTATTTTTCACCGTGTCGTTCTTCGGCACGCCGGCGAAATTCCTGAATGTCGTCAGCGGTCATTTTGATGGCGACTTCAAGCCGTTCGAGTTCTGAAGGCACCTGCTCTTCATCAATCGGGGTGCGCTTAACTTCTATGCGTTTCCGGAACACATAGCATCGAGCCAGACATGTGCCGCTCGAACCGATTATTCCAGTAAGCACCACTGATTGTTTCTGCAGTTTTTCAGACATTTCAGGCCATTTCCTCGCCGAATCCGCTGTCGATTAGTGAAGCAATCGCATCCACGGCCTCAACCTCATCATTGCCGTCGGCAGTGATAGTAACTTTCTGACCGGGGCCGGCTGCCAGCATCATTACACCGAGAATGCTCTTGGCATTGATTTCAGTTTCTTCTTTGATCAGCTGAATCTCTGACTCGAACTTTCCGGCCAGTTTAACAACGAGCGAGGCGGGGCGCGCATGCAAACCCAGCTTGTTTCTGATCTCAACTTCTTTTCGCTTCATGCTTCTTCCTTATATGAGAATTCCCCAGTGATAGAGCACCAGGGCACAAACCATCAGCAGAAAGGAAATCAGCAGCACATCGACTCTGGCGCGATAAGCAACCGTGCCCAGCGCAACCAGAAGAAGTGCCCCGAAACCCTGAACCACTTTTTCACCAAAATAAAAATACTCCAGAGGCAGATTGGTCAGCAGAAATGGCGTATGCACGTTCACGTGATTTGGAATCAGATACGCGAGCATGGCCATTGTTCCGTAACGCAGACTCTGCCGAATCTGAGGAAACTGAAACTGGCGCAGTGACCTTATAACATGTGTGCCTTCGCGGTAACCCCAGAAAATTCCGGCAAACCTGAAATAAAGATGCGGCAGGTTGTAAAGCCCGAGAAAAATCAGCGGAGTCAGCAGGTAGTTGCCAAAAGCGAATACCAGTGCCACCACTGCGACGAAGGGTCGCCAGCTGTCCCAGAAAAGGCCGTCGCCGATGGCGGCGCAGGCGGTCATCAGCCCCTCTTTGGTATCGTGAATGACCTCTTCGCCGATCTCGCCCCGGCTCAGACGTTCTTCAAGCGCCAGAGTGACCCCCATAACCACCGAGGCAAAGTATGGGTTGGTATTAAAATATTCAAGGTGACGCAAGTATGCAGCTTCACGAGCCGGGCCGGGGCTGTGCAGGCGGTCGATGCCGGGGCTGATTGAATACAAAAACCCCATGCTCATCATGCCCCGGTAATTCCAGGACGACTGCAGAAAGAAACTGCGAAAAGCGATACGGGCAAGCAGGGTGTGCGGCAGAGTTCTCATTTTTTGGCCCCCGCCCCCCGGTATTTGTACATGAGCACGGCGGCCGCGCCCAGACCCAGACCTATTTTGGCCGGCAGCAGGGTGAAAGCTATGACCGCCCCGACAAAAAGACGCATTTCATCGCGAGTTTTGAGTACCATGCTGGCAAGAACAGAGAAGCCAATTGCCGGCAACAAACCCTGAACCACGATAAAACCACTGCCATGCTTAAAACTGAGGGTTTGCGTGAAGTATCTGAGTGGCTCAACACCGAGCCATACAACCAGAAAGCAAAATACAAAGGCCTTGGTAAAGGTAAAAACACCCCCAAGGGTATGCCCCACTGCGATTGCCCACAGACTGTTGTCTTCGACCTTCTGGCACACCCAGGTGTCAATACTGGTATTCAACCTCCTGACAAACATGTCGAGGCTGCGACCAAGCAGGCCAAGCGCCACCGCCAGCAGCAGGGCAACCGTATAGCAGACTTCCCGCTCAGAATAGGTTTCGTAAGAATGCCCCGAAATGAAGCCGAGAGCAACTGAAAGAACCGATGCCAGAGCCGCATCTGGTGGAACATTCATGCCGAGCGGCAGTTGTTCGATCCAGAGAAGTTGAAGAATAACCCCGACCATCAGACCGAGCTTCAGCCCAGCAGCGGCTTCACCGTAAAGATTTCCGAGAAATAGCCCGGTCAAAGGTGCCGCCACTATTGGTTGCGAAATCATGAACTGCCAGGTGGCAGTCGAATCAAGATCAACGATGCCGCCGATCAAGGCAATCAGGAGTGAGGCTGTCAGATGTTCCGGCATTGGATCTCCATGATCAGGTCAGCGGTGGGTCGCTTTCCATTCGGCGGTGAAATCATTCAGGGCATATTCTGGCGTAAGATCGCCATTCAAAACCTGTTTGAGCTTTTCACCGAGGGGTGCATAAACTTCGCCGCGCAGCGGGCTGTTAATAACTTTTCGACTGGTCTGCAGCTGCCGGATAAAAGTCTGCAGAT
>JAQUZA010000625.1 GCA_028691595.1 Candidatus Rifleibacteriota bacterium | reverse complement strand
TGGTAGCCCGCAGCGATATTATTCTGGTTGGAATTGGTGCCCGAAGCACACCTGAAGCGGTTGATCTTCTCGTCGAACATTTCAAAGCCCTGAAAAAGCCTCAGCACATAATTGTCCAGGAACTACCGCTGGTTCCTGAGTCATTCATTCATCTTGACATGGTTTTCACCTTTCTCGACCGCGACATCTGCATGATCTACGAACCGGTCATCATGCAGCCGAACCGTTATAAAACTGTATTGATAAGCATCGATAATGCTGAAGTCAAGATTTCGGAAGAGCGCAACATTCTCACTGCCCTTGAGAAGCTTGGCATGCCAATGAACCCGGTCATGTGCGGCGGAGCATCTGATACGTGGGTGCAGGAACGCGAGCAGTGGCACAGTGGAGCCAACTTTTTTGCCATCGGTCCGGGCCGTGTTATCGGCTATCGCCGCAACATCAACACAATCGAAGAACTTGACCGCAACGGCTTTGCCATCATCGATGCCACTGATGTAGTAAATAACAAGGTTGATTTGAGCCGGTACGGCCGCTACGTTATCACCATCGATGGCTCAGAACTGGCTCGCGGCGGCGGCGGCTGCCGGTGCATGACCATGCCGGTCCGCCGAAAACCCATCTGAACCGCTCATTTAAACTCAACTGTTAATAATTAAAGTCACCTGCTCTTGCAGAGTTACCAACAGCTGCCCGCTGGCCGAAAAAGTTCGTTTGGCAAACACCTCACATCATGAGATAATATGAGCAAGAGGTGCTATGACCAACCAGAGATCAGAGAGTAAGCTGGCAGAAAAACTGACATTGTTTTTTATGCTCGCCGCCATCTTCATTTCGCTTTATTCTGGCCTTGAATCATGGTTTGAGGGCAGAATTAGCAGATGCAAAGCCGAAATCGCCGCCCGGCAACGCCAGCAGGTCGAGAATCTGGCCGCCAGAACTGACCCAAAGATATTTCTTACCAGAACAATTCTGCCAATTCTGCGACAGGCCAGCGAAAACCCCGATATCGATCTTATGGCTCTTCGACAGCACCATATCAATACCAGTGGCCTCGAATTCTGCTTTTATAAATTCAGCAAAAAGGGCGAACTCGTAGAGAGCGTTCCGCAGCGGGCACCCAATTTGTGGTTAATGCGCAACATGTTTCCGGTTCTGCGCGAGACTGATATCACCAAGGTCTCACAGGCTCGCAAAAACCTTGATAAGAAGATTGAATTTGCCTTCGGGTATGGCAAAGACCTGAATTCAGTCAGAGAAAACCCCGAAATCCTTATCGAAACCGTATCTTCTGGCCAGGACAGCATTCTCGCCTGGACCAACCGCCCAACGGGTGGTTTAATACTTACCTGTCAGAATGCCCCAACACGTCAGAAGATTTTTGCGATGCAGCACCAGAAGCTTAAAGCCGGCAATGAATGGGTTCTTTCAGGCTATCTGAACGACGGTCAGCACACAGAAAATCTTGCAACCCGTGCCCGCAGCTATCTAAGCGGCATTGCGGCTGATTCTGGCCTATTTGGCGGACTGAACTGGTTTTTTGTGGCTACCAGATCGGCAAAAACCGTTTTTGCGGCCTTTGAACCGGTACGTTGCCCCTTCACCCGGGCACTCTTCGCAACCCGCCTTCTCCTCGGAACCGCTGCCGGTGCGTTTTTTCTCCTGCTGGCGATTGCCGGAACCAAGGCCACCATCAGCCTGAAGAAGTTATTGATAGCAATGTTCTTCACTTCATCGCTGATTCCACTTGGCAATATCGCCTTCACAGCCGTCGATAACCTTGATGTCTACACCCAGATTCATAGTAACAAGTTGCGGGCAGCCAAAGAAGAAACACTTTCTAATATTATTCAGAACTTTAACCGCCACCTCGCCTCGTGTTCAGCAGCCCTGCACCAGATTACCAGCAAGCCGGGTGAGGGGCCCAATGACCCTTACACCATTGCCATGGCAGGCAAAATCCTCAATCTGTTTCCTGAAGCACGCATCACCACACGAAATTCAGCCGGAGACCTGATATTTTTAAACACCCCTGAATTTTCATCCGGCCGTGAGACCATCTTTAAGTCTCTGACACGGCGGCTGGTAGAGCGCTACGCTCCCGAACGCCTCAGCGAACACAAGTATAACGGCAATCTTTTTTCTGATTCGATGGTGCGCAAAGACGACATGGGGTTCGGCACGCTGTTGAATTATCCCAACCGCCTGCAACGCGTCGTCACCGGCAATTCAGAGTTATACCTGTTCTATCGCCTTTTGCCACGCAGCGAGGGTGAAGCTACGCTGGCGCAGGTTGAGCTCAATACGATTGCTTCAGTTAAACGTTACCTGCATTCGCTGCGCAACCAACCGATCTCGGCCGATTCAAGTGTTATTAACCTTTCAGCGTTTAATCCGCAAGGGTTTCGCTGGTCATTGGCACCCCTTAAAGCCCACGAACGCCAGACGCTGCAGATGGCAGAAGTGGCCATGGTCACAGGAAAGCCTCTATTCAGACGCTTTTCAAATGGTCTGAACGGATTCGCCTTATGCGTTCCATCACCTGAACTATCCGGAAACTGCCTGATCGCTTTCAG
>JAQUZA010000624.1 GCA_028691595.1 Candidatus Rifleibacteriota bacterium | reverse complement strand
GCACAGGTCTCAATCTGCAGCCCATAACTTGCAGCAATTTCAGAAAAACCGCCGGCAATAGTTTTCATTATTTCATCACTTATTGGCTGAAGTCCGAGAGCACGGCATTTTTTGATCGAGCACCGGTATTCATCATAGAAGCTTATTACCACGCTGCGAGCTCTTTTTTCCAGGCGCTTACAGTAGTCTGCAAAATGCCGCAGATGCCAATCTATACTGTATTCTGACGAAACTAGAATCGGATCATACCGCCAGACAATTCTTTCGGCTCCAATGCATTCAGAGAGAGCTTCGAAAGTCTCAAGCAGGCTTTTTTTATCACGAAACCCCGGCTCAATGTCGCTTCCGTATGGATTAAGGGTGAATTGAAAGTAAAAGGCATAGTCACGCAATTCAGCAAGCTGCGAAAGCATTGGCGCAGGGTTCTTGCTCCAGAACACGAAACAGTCTACCGCCTCTTTGTTGAGCGGCACTTCTCTCAGACTGCGAGAATTACAGGGATTTGGAACATGCACAAAACCAGCCTTGAGCCTGTTAAAAAACCATTCTGAATAGAATGCCGGAATATCACTACGACGACTGACGCTGACAATCATAACTCTGACCTTCTCAAGAACCAGAATTAAGTATTGGTATCTTCTACCGGCATTTTATCTGTAATGCCGGCAGAAGATGCTTCACGAAAAACCACAATACCGAAACGGGCGCAGATATCTTCGAGCAACTCATAAATTACCGGAACAAAAAACAGAGTCAGAGCGGTCGAGGTAATCAGGCCACCGATAACAGCGATTGCCATGCCCGCACGTAATTCAGAACCCGGGCCGGTAGCAATTGCCGCTGGAATCATGCCACCCATGCTGCTGGCACTCGTCATCAGAATCGGCCGCAGGCGAATCGGGCAGGCGACCATAATCGCCTCGCGGCGGCTCAGACCGCGCATCCGCTGTTGATTGATAAATTCAACCAGCAGAATACCGTTTTTAACAACCAGCCCCATCAGCATCAAAAAACCTATCATGGTCATGATGTCGAGTTTGGGCTGAAAAATCAGCATCACGATAACGGCTCCAACGATTCCAAGTGGTACAGAAGTCATAATGGTCAGAGGGTGAATGAAATTTTCAAACTGTGAGGCCAGAAGCATATAAACAAGAATAGTAGCCAGAACTGCGGCAAAAATCATGGCACTGACCGTGTCGCCCGCTTCTTTGGCCAGCCCCTGAAACTCGCCATGATAGCCGACCGGAAAAAGTCTTTGCACCTCGGCAACGAACTCTGTCATCGCCTCACCCTGTGACTTACCTTCCAGGTTGGCCCCCACCCGTACCTCTCTAGCTCTGTTCAAGCGATTGATCGTTGACGGGGACACATTTGCCACTATTTCCGAGACATTAGACAGGGGTATAGTCTGTGCCCCATCTGTTGTTCTGACCATCAGATTAGGTAAAGATTCTGAACCAAGGCGAAATGATTTCATCAGGCGCATTTTGACATCATACTGTTTGCCTTCCTGCTTGAATTGAGAGATAGCCTGCTCACCACCTACCAGAAGATTGAGGGTTGAAGCAAGTGCACTGACATTAACACCCAGAATTTCCATACGATCTCTCAACAGCTGAACATGAAGTTCAGGTTTCCCGGGTTCTCTCGAATCATCGACATCCACATACCCCCCGACCTTTTTCATCCAGGTGGTAAGCTTGTCTGCGAGGTTGCCTAGAACAACCATATCAGGGCCAAGCAGCGAATAAGTCAGTTGCTGGTTTGCAATGCCACCAATCGCGGCAATCGGATCCATTTCTTCAACTGAGCAGCGCTCAATGCCGGCAATTCCCGCCAGAACCCTTCTGGTCTCTTCCATCAGCTTTATCTGCGGGATTCCAGGACGTTCGCTCTTGGGAATCAGCGAAACATTGATAGTGCACTTTGTTGGGTCTTCAAGCGGGTCTGTCGCGATGTTCACCAGCGACATGCTCACAAACTTCTTTATTGGTTCAATAATCTGCCGCTCGACATCAGCGGCTATGTTCCTGGATCCTTCCAGTGAAGTTCCAACGGGAGTTCTGAAGTTTACCAGGAAAAGATTCTTGTCCTGCTGCGGCTTGAATTCAAAAGACAGAAAACCGCTCAAAAAAACCGTTAAGGCAATAATCAATGCCCCTGATGCCAGCACTATATAACGTCTGTTCAAAACAATATTGAGCAGTCGGCGATACGCTTCGTCAAGACGATCAAGCATTTTACCAAGCAGACCGGCCAACCGGCCTTCACCTTCTTCAGAAGAGCTTAAATACCTTGCCGCCAGCATTGGTGTCAATGTGAAACTGACCACCAGCGAAACCAGAACGGCAGCAGTAACAGTTATGCCGAAATGAAAAAGAAAACGGCCAACGAGCCCGCTCATGAGCGCCACCGGCAGAAAAACCGCAACCAGGGTAAGAGTGGCCGCGGTTACCGCCAGACCGATCTCTTCGGCAGCATCACAGGCCGCCTGCTGCGGTGTTTTTTTCATGCGCAGGTGGCGATAGATATTTTCGATAACCACAATTGCATCATCAACGAGAAGACCTATA
>JAQUZA010000058.1 GCA_028691595.1 Candidatus Rifleibacteriota bacterium | reverse complement strand
TTGAAGAGGGGTCTTGAATACCGCTTTGCCCGAAGATGCTTACCACGGGCTGATTTTCGCTGCGGGCAGCCGCGACACCCTGTCTGGCAATCTCTACTTCGAGTCGCTTCATTTTAAGATCTTCGCGCAATTCAATAGCTGCAGACGCATCTCGAGCCAGATTGATATCGTATTTGACCATTTCTAGGCGGTCACGGGTTGATATCAGAGTATCTTCCGGAAGATCTAGTATTCTCAACAAATCCAGGCAGGCCAGTTCGCGCGAATTCGTCTGCCGGCGCAGAACGCTGCGAGCCTGGGCCAGGCGAACTTCGGCGCGAAGAACTTCAAACTGTGAAACCTGCTTTTGCTTAAACCTGCTTGAGACAAGATCAAAGTGAACCTGGGCAAGCTCGAGATCTTTCTGACTCACTGCTTCTGACTCGACCGAAAATAACCATGCAAGCCAGCGCATAATGGTCTGCATAACAATTGTCTGTCTGGTATATGTATGGCCTGAACCGGCCTCTGCACGGCCAAGCCGCGCCGACCGGAGTGCCGCCCGATCTTTGCCGCTTAGAAACAAGGGTTGAGTCACTTCGAGATAGGCATTTTGTGAATCTCTTTTGCCAAGTTCAACTGTTTTGCCGGCCGAAATTGTCTTAGCCACATCATCAACCCTTGTCTGCTGAAAATTGCCGGTAAGCCTGGTGCCATAAATAGATCTGGCCTGCATTACCCTGGCATTGGCAGCCTCGATCTGCTGCTCTGAACTGATTATTGTGCGATTCCGCTGTAACGAAAGTCGTAATACATCATCAAGATGTGTATCGTTCAATTGAAAAGTATCAGATGCCTCTTCTGGCCTGACGAGTATCAAGCCCTGATCTGAAGTGGTTTCAAACGTAGGAACGCCATCAACGGACAGGTCGTTTTCGCCAGCAGCTATAACAGGGTCATCTGGTTTCTCGAGTTGCCCTGACATCGCAATGCCAGGCATAAACAAAAGCAGAAGAGCCAACAGAAGATTGCGAAAGAACATCGTTTTAACATCGGGCATCATTGTGCTCCCCCTTGCGCTGTGAGTTGTTCTTCACTATTAAAAAGACTGAGCAGAAGCTTATGGCACTTTTCAGGTGTAAGAGCGGGAATCTGAAAGAGGTTGAACTTCATGTTCAGGTCGAAAATCTGATGAAAAATGAGGGCCATCTGCATCGGCGACAGACAGGTGCAAAAATCGCCGCTTTTTATGCCGGCCTCAAAAAAGCCGGCGAAGATTCCAATTCGCTCTTTCATTTTTTCGAGGATATTGCCGGTTAATGCAGAGTTGGCTGAGAAAACCCGACCGCTCTGAATAAACTGTTGAACGAGTGGGCCATTATGAGTGAACGCCTCAACCTGCAGCTCTATCAGCCTTAGAAACCGCTCTTTTATGCTGTTCTGGCTATCTATTATCACCTGCGCCCTTTCCATCCAGCGTTCAGAACCATCAAACAAACACTGAATAAAAAGATCCTCCTTGCTCTTGAAATAAAGGTAGAGGGTTCCTTTGGCAATATCAGCCTGTTTCGCAACTTCGTCGAGTCTGGTTTCGTGAAATCCCATGCTGGTGAATAACTTAAGTGCGACTTCGAGAATCTTTTTTCGCTTATCTGAAGATGTTGGTGTAGCTGAATCTGTCACGGGGCCTCCTGAAAATCTGCTTTAATTCTTAAAATACAAAATCAGGCAATCAGGCAAAATGACTGACTGGCCAGTCATTTTTATCATATTATTTCTTACTTAGCAACACAAATAATCAGGCCAACAAGGTCAAATGCGCAAATTAGAGAACCGCCGCCCGATGGTCAGCCGGGCGGCGGTTCGTTGGAGGAGTTTATAATTTAAAAGTTGCTGGTCTTCTACAGTTCCTTTTAATTACCGTCTTCTAAAACTTTCTGTGGCATCTATCGCATTATTGCTGGTCTTTTTAAGTTTTTCGAGATTTTTATTAAGCTCGTTAAGCTGCTCGCGAAGCTCTCTTATCTGCTCCATGATAATCTGTGCCTTTTCCTGGGCATCCGGGCCACCCTCTTCGTTCAGTTTACGGAGTTCTGCCTGTAAACTGGCAATCTCGGCTTTTTTTGCTTTAATCTGC
This sequence comes from Candidatus Rifleibacteriota bacterium, assembly GCA_028691595.1. Classification (GTDB taxonomy): domain Bacteria; phylum Muiribacteriota; class Ozemobacteria; order Ozemobacterales; family Ozemobacteraceae; genus Rifleibacterium. The sequence goes on along the minus strand of JAQUZA010000058.1, from coordinate 9,540 downwards.
CGGCTGAGCTCAAAAATTTCGTGTTTGGTAACCGCATGCAGGGCGCTGCCAACCAGCGAAAAGATAAAAGCCACAAGAATCAGACAAATCCCGTGTTTTCTGGTTAAAGAACTCATTCTTTGCCTCCGTTTGTTTCATTTCTGAATAAACATCGGCACAAGGCCCCTCAAACTTTATATCAATGCAATATCTGTCGCCTCGAAAATAATAATACCGCAATTGCGAAAAAAAATACAGCCCAGCCGGACGCGGCAACCCAGGCTCCGAAGATCCCCTCGCTGAACAGGTTTGCCCGGCCACCAAGCATATTATCAATATTGCTGATTGAAAAAAGCTCATCGAGATGACGGGTAAAGCACCATGTCGCTGCCTGTTCATACCAGATATCGATTTTATTCAACAGAGTTGTGGCAACCAGATAAAAGGTATGCACCCCCATAAGAACACTCAAACTGGTGAATGACATCAGAATCGCCGACTCAAAAAACAGCGCGAATACAGTAAAAAAGCCAATCAACATAAGATTTGCCAGAAAGGTCAGAGCAAGAAGCTGCATTGCCGCCGAAGTACTCACCAGATACAGCGGCCTGGTGATTTCAGTTTCGATAACCCCTGGCAATATGCCCGAATTCTGGCTCAAAGATCGGGCAACGAACAGGTCTGCCTGCAGAAAAAAGCCACCCAGGCAAACTGCCAGCAACAAAAACAGCATGATAGCCATGGTTTTTGCGGTAATGACCTGCCAGCGCCGCACCGGAGTCAGCAGCAGCATCTTCATGTATCCACGACTCAGCTCTGTCGAGAAACTGTCGCCCACCACCAGTGCCAGAAAAAATGGTGCAATAAATGCAAACAACTTAAAATGGGCAGTAAACAGGCCTTGAACGACCTCGTAAAGCACAGAAAACTGCACCTCTCCGAAGCCAAACCCTTTAAACTTAACGTAAGCCACGATCAAAGCAAGGCTTGCCACGAGAGGCACCACGTTCAAAGCCAGCAAAAAAAGCAGGGCTTTCTTGCGGTTCAGTATCTTTTTAAGTTCGAATAGAATCAGAAAAAGCATTCTTCTCATTGTCTGCCTCCTGATCCTTCGCCGTTACCGGTAAGTTTGATAAAAGTTTCTTCGAGAGAAGCTTCGAGAGGAATCAGGGCATTGACTCTGATTCCGGCTTTTACGAGCTCTGAATTAACAAAATTCGATTGCCCGCTGACCATTGTCAGCACAAGACCACGTGGCCCCGAAGATACTTCTGTAACAGCATCATGCATAGCGGCAACCATTTCACGGGCTCTGGCGGCATCTTCATCAGCAACCCGTATTTCCCACTTTTCCTGGTGACCAGAAAGCAGGTCGGCAACATAGCCTTCTCTGACGGTTTTGCCAGAGTCAATAATTACGACATAATTACAAAGTCGCTGAATTTCGTCGAGAAGATGACTGGAAAGAAAGATAGAGGTATTTTCTTCACGATGAATCCTGGTGAGGATTTCACGCATATGAACCCGGCCAGCCGGGTCCATGCCGCTGGTTGGCTCATCGAGAATCAGCAACCTCGGGCGGTGCAGAATACCAAAAGCCACCCCCAGCCTTTGTTTCATACCGGTCGAAAATGTTCCAAATCTTTGCATGGTCGCCTCTTTGAGGCCAACCATTTCAATCACCTCGAGAATTCGCTCTCTGGTAAGTGGCTTATACAGTGATCCGAACCAATATAGGTTATCATAAGCAGTCAGAGATTCTATGAATGCAGGGTTTTCGACCACGGCACCGATTTCTTCGAGGGCTTTGCTGCGCCCACCGGGCATAGAATGATTCAGGAGCACAATTTCGCCATTAACTCCCGGAATAAGGCCGAGCAGCATGCGCAGGGTCGTGGTTTTGCCCGCTCCATTTGGCCCGAGAAAGCCGGCGATGGTATTGAGAGGCACATTAAACCCGAGCCCTTTGAGAATCTGTTTGCGGCCAAAGTATTTAACGAGATTGTTTACCTTGATGGCAGAGTTGTTATCATTCATGCGTTGGGACCTGATCGTAAAGTTCGTGATAGAGTTCGCGGCCCAGAACCTTCAGAATCACAGCTGCCGGAACCGCAATGACCATGCCCGGAATACCGGCCAGACTCGCGGCAATGGCCAGGGCGAGCATAACGACAAGAGGGTGAAGACCGGCGTTTTCTCCGACCACGTAGGGTTGAAGATACCAGCCATCGACACTCTGGATAACAACCACCGCAACGGCAATCTTAGCCATTGCCGCAATCAGGGCAGTTGAGAAGCCAAACTGAGCAATGGCGAGCAGCAGGGCGAAAATCATGGTAAACAGGCCGCCAAGGTAGGGAATAAAGTTTGCAATACCAGAGAAGAGGCCGAGAAAGAAGAAAAAATTCAACCCCGAAAACCATATGTCAATCGTCATCAGACCGGCAAAAATTGAATTTGCCAGAACCTGCCCGCGCAGAAGCGAGCTGAGCTGATCATCGAGTTTTTTTGATATATCGAGGGTTCTCGGGCGATAATCGTGCGGAATCAGCATTTTAAAGCCGGAATAGATTTCATCCATGTCGAGAAGAATGTAAAACACGAGAATCGGGATCAAAAACATATTAAACATTCCTGAAAAAGCGCCACCCAGAAAGCCAAGCAGCTTTTTAAAAGTGTTCACTGCCCCGTCTTTAACAAGAATAACGCCCTGGGCTGCAAGTTCTCGAACCTTGTCGCTTTGAACGAATTCGTCAATATAGGTCTTGATATAGGGGTAATGGTAGAATTTCTGATAAAAATCGAGGCCTAAAGTTTTATAGTTGTCTGCCAGGCTCTTTACATCGAGATTTCCCAGTTTGGTTATCAAATCGCCTGCTTCAGTAATCATGGTCAGGGTGAAGGGCACAATAAACACAACAAACACGGCAAAGCCAGCAATAAAGACCGTCAATACCGCCCACGGCCGTGGAATTTTGCGATCAACGAGCCTTCTGACGAGAGGATTCATGATATAGGCTACTACAAGCGAAACAAGAAAAGGTGCAATCACACCCGAAAGATAGTAAATGCAGATTGCCACAACGATAAAGCCGGCAAAAATGAGGGCATTCTTAACCGCGGCAGGCAGGCTTCTGATCATTGAAGCAGAAGGATGAACCGGTCGGGTCTGCTCTGATCGGGCCTGATCGGGCCTGATCTGTTGCGCGACAACTGGACCAGGGTTTGAAGATGTTTTCTTTCTGGCCATTTCAGATCACGTTTCTCATGGTGATTCCCTCGCCATACATTTTGATGATCAATTCAATTTCACCTTTGCCCATATTAAGAGTTCTGGCAATTTGCGGCAGGGTCACACCCTCAGAATACAATCTCAAGACTTCCTGAATGGTAAAATTGGCCGGAATGCCTTTATTTGAAGCACTATTATGCATATCTGCCTTTTTGGCGGTAACGGGCAGACGAACAGATTCGTCGACAGTTGCCGGTCGCATTTCTTTGAACTGAACAGGGGCCCTGGCAACCGTTGAGGCAGAGGTAGGAACAGAGGCAGACTGAAGCGGAATTTCACGGCTGATAGCCCTGAGAGGAACAGGTTTTTCGATGCTACGGTCATTCAGGCGACCGTTTGTCATTTCTGGTATTTTTTCGTTTGCCGGCTCAGGTAATTCTTCAAAGTTTGCATCTAAAACCTGCAGATATCTGGCCATCTCTGCATCGACAATGGCGCGAATTTCTTCATGGTCGATAGAGCTTTCATTAGCTTCAAGTTCGCCAAGTCTGGCATTGAGGGCAACGATCTTCTTGAGCATTTCTTCAAGGGTATCCTGGACTTCTTTGCGAAAGCGTTTATCATGCCCCTGATCGATGCTGGTAAGAGCATTTGCGGGGTTAAGGTTTCTTTTGCGCAGCGAATCGATGCCCTCATCGATCTCTTTGAGCAGGTCACCGGCAAAAAGACATTTTTTGTCGGCAATGTTAAGCAGTTCTTTCAAGACGTTACATTGCCCGTCAAGAGCTTTGATGTTATGACTCGAAACCATCTCTATATCTTCAACGAGGTGTTTAAAAGACAACTCAAGAGCTTTCATATCTTCTTCAAGCTTAAAAAAGCGCCGTTGCCCGATTTTTTTCCCTGCCCAGAATGCGGCCAGCAGAAGAAAGATCAGGCAAACACCAATTTGTAAGGCCACCCACATCTGTCAAACACCTCAGATATCAGGTTAATAAATCATTTACAGGCAAAACATCATCAATAAGGGGTTAATAAACAATGTTGTGAATGTTCAGGCCTCATGGTACCATGCCTGCTATGTTAAAATCCAAGAAATTCTGGGGAATTGCCGCAAGTTTTTTTTTCCTGTGGCTGGCACTGCAAAAGGTTGATCTCAAGCAGATTCCAGCAATTGCTGCGGGGCTGAGATACCAATTCGTCATCCTGATGTGCATTTCGGTCACTATAGAACACCTGGTGCGGTCATGGCGCTGGCAGTTCATACTGGCTCACCGACCCCTGAATCTTAAATTTGCCTATTTCGGGTTGTTGCTTGGCTACCTGTTCAACAATCTGCTTCCCGCAAGGGCCGGTGAATTTCTCCGGGCATACTATCTCAAAAGGAAAGGTATTGCTCCGGCGGGAGAAGCTTTTGGCTCAGTTGTAGTCGAAAGATTTCTTGATGGAATAGTCATTGTCAGCCTGATAATCGCTTCAATGTTTCAGTTCACCGCGACCCCGCTGATTCGAAAAGCCAGCTTTTCGGCGGTTGTTTTTTATTGTCTGGTTTTGTTGGCGCTTGTTTTTATGCAGTTTAAGAAGCAGCTTTTCGTCAAAATTACCGATACAATTCTCTCCCTGCTCCCTGAAAAGCCAGGAGATCTTATCAGAAAAGCCCGGGATTCATTCATGAACGGGCTCAGCCTGATTGGCAAGCCTCTGATCTTTATAAAAGCCCTGGCTCTGTCATTTGTGAGCTGGGGGTTTTCGATGCTGACCCTGTGGCTGGGCCTTGAAATGTTCAATCTTGGTGCCGGCCTGGCCGAAACTACCCTATTGATCTCAGTTTTGTCAATCGGCGCAATGATTCCAGCCAGCCCTGGAATGATTGGGGTCTATGAATTCTGCTGTGTTCTCGTATTAAACGGCATGCTTAAGCATTCTCCTGAACACGCCGCCACCTTCGGGCTGGTTTCGCATTCTTTCGGGTATTTTTATGTACTCGCTGTCGGATTCACGGTTCTTACCATCGAAAACCTCAAATTTGCCGAGCTTGAGAAGGGCGAAAAGGAAGTATTTGACGCACAGGAGTCACCTATTTCCTAAGAGTTCTCTAAATAAATGCCGATAGACTTTCAAGAACCACAGGAGGTCGGGCATGAAAAATCAGAAAACTCAAGGCAAATCCAGAACCCAGTTCGGACTGTTCCTGTTCTTTTTAGGCGGGCTCTTTTTATTGCAGATTGCCTTTGCTTTCACTATTCACGGTGATATCGGGCCACACACCAACCTTATTCCAGGCATTGAAAGGCCGGCCTCTCCTGTTCTCGTCGGTCGGATAGATAGTCTAGTCAGCGAAACCAGGCTGAAAACACCGGTCAGAGTTGCTCCAGAGGGTGCATTTGCCCCTGCCAGTCGTGATTTTGATACTGCCGGCCCGGTTGCCAGAATTGATACAGGCAATGCCAGGCCCGCAGCTGAAAAAAGTGTTCGCAAAATCGAAGGCGATCGTTTTGCCGAGTATACGATTCAGGCCGGTGACACTCTCGATAGAATTTCCCGCAAACTTTACGGTAATCAGCAGATGGTTCAGTCAATCGTTCGACTCAATCGCATCAACGACGAGCGCAACCTGCGACTTGGCGCTACTCTCAAGCTCCCCCGCGCTGGCCTTCTTGATTCTGTAAGGGTAAACTAGGAAAGAAGCGGCAAATCATGGTTTCAAGTTACTTCAAGCCCCTGAATATCATCTGCGTTCTTCTATACATTGCTTTCATGGGTGTTGCTCTCGATTCTCAGGTTGTTGACGCGCTGGTCTTATACGTCAGCGAGCAAAACAGCCAGCCGGTTTACGTTTCGGGCACTATTGAAAAGGCCGAGACCACAACCGGCAGCAAAACCGTCAAACCCCTGGTTGCAATCCGCTACCGCAGCACTGGTGAGACCTCAACAACAGATGCACAATCGCAGGCTGCCGAAAATTCAGAAAATGCCACTTCAGCCATAGCCCAGAAGCAGGATGATCAGGCATCAGAAAATCAGGTAACCTCTATCGATATGGTTACAACTGAAGCTGCCAATGCAAAAAGCGATGACTCGACCAGCTTTGAAATTGCTTTTAAATCGGCTGCAGCCGAAGCAACCACCCGCAAAGAACCGGCAAAAGTTGAAGCTATAAAACCCAAAGCAAGGACTGAAAGCTCACCACAGGCGACGGGGGCCACTGAAAGCACGGGTAATGCTTCGGCCCTGACCTATATCAATTCGATCAGCAAAAACAAATGGGAATACGCAACTCTTCTTGACCGCTATATCGTTCGCTATGACAGTGAGACCTATGTGGTATTGACGATCAGGCCATCGTTGCAGAAGATGCTTGAAAACATTTTCGAAAAGTACTCGACCCGCATTGGTGCGGCAGTTATCCAGGATCCGGCAACGGGTGAAATACTGGCCATGACCAGCAGTCATCGCGGGCAGGTTACTTCGGTAGAAACCGATGAATTCAAAACAGACAACTGGGTGCTCAAACCAACCTTTCCGGTCGCTTCAATTTTTAAAATCATTACCGGCGCGGCTGCCCTCGACACAGGAAAAATCACTACTGACAGTAACTTTCTTGCCTGGGGCAAGACATATATGACTGTCTGGAAAGCATTTGCGAATTCTCACAACGGCGTTTTCGGTCGTATAGCCCGCAAAATCGGCCGGGATGTTCTAGAAAAATACACCCAGGCCTTTGGCTTTAACAAAACCTTCTTCTTTGATCTTCCGGTGGGCAAATCGCTCGCAGCCCTGCCCAATGACCAGATTAAACTGGGGCAGGCAGCAGCCGGGCTCAACCGGGATTTTCTCGTCAGTCCGATACATGTTGCCAGCATCGTTTCAACGGTATTGAACCGCGGCAAAACCATGAAGCCCTATCTGGTAGATTACGTGGTGCGCAAAAACAAGGTTATTTTCAGAAGAAAGCCCTTTCAGCTTGCCCAGCCAATCAAGGCCAACACTGCCCGAAATATCTACAAGATGATGTATGGAACTACAGCTGTTGGAACCGGGAAAAAGGGTTTCGGCGGCTACCGAAGCTGCCCTGAACTGGCCAAAATATGCGGGGGCAAGACCGGCACTCTTACTGGTGCTTCTCCGCATTATCTGTTCACATGGTTTGGAGGATTCACCAAAGCCACTGGCCGAGACCTCTGTATTGTAACCCTTGCAGGCCAGCCTAATCATTCAGGAGTGAAAGCCTCTTCGATTGCCGGGCAGATCTCATATGAGCTTTACATGAAACGTCAGGGCAAAGACCCGGCAGCCGTGGCTAAAAAAAGCAAAAAAGCCAGGCGCTGATTCAAATTCGCCATAAGCAGAAAGCTCCCCGAAAATTCGGGGAGCTTTCTGCTTTTCTGAGGGTTTATTCTTCTTCTTCGAGCTTGGTCGGAGAATCGATAAATTTCGGCAGAGCCGGTGGCTCAGCCTTTGCGGGTTCTGGTTCCTTGATTTCAACTTTTCCGACGATCTTGAAATGAGCACAGGGTTCTTTATCGTCGTCAACCCCGGTTATCGCCGAGATATCATCACCCTTGTTGAATTCTCCTCTGAGGATCTGTTCAGCCAGGGGGTTCTCGATATAGCGCTGAATAGTGCGGCGCAACGGGCGGGCACCATATTTGAGGTCAGTGCCTTTGTCGACAAGAAAGGTCTTGAGTTCATCGGTAAAAGTCAGTCGCATGCTCAGGCCCGAAACGCGGTCAGATACTTCCTGGAGGAGTATCTTGAGAATTTCGAGGTTATCGCCCTTGTCGAGCGCTCTGAACACAATCACGTCATCGATACGATTAAGAAATTCTGGTGGGAATTTCTTTTCGAGACTTTTGCGGGTAATTTTAACTTTCTTTTCGTGTGAAAGATCGTCAAGCTTCTGGGTAACTTTGGCGACGGGCTCTTCAACCCTGAAGCCGGGCTTGCTCTCTTCGGTGGTGATGTCTGAAACACCGACGTTGGTGGTCAGAATGATTACTGATTCACGAAAGCTTACGGTTTCGCCCTTGCTGTCAGTGAGAATACCTTCATCAAGAAGCTGGAGCAGCAGGTTATGAACTTTTTCGTGAGCCTTTTCGATTTCGTCAAAAACAACCACGCCATTCGGCTTGTTTTTAACTGATTCAGTCAGATAGCCGCCTTCGTTGTGGCCAATGTAGCCCGGGGGGGCACCAATCAGCTTGGCATATTCATGGCTCATGGCAAACTCTGAGCAATCGATACGCACCAGGTCATTTTCGCTGCCGGTCATGAATTCGCAGAGCGCTTTGGCGAGCTCAGTCTTACCAACACCTGTCTGTCCGACAAAAATAAAGCTGCCGACGGGGCGCTTGGGATTCTTGAGGCCAACGCGTGCTTTTCTGATGGCCTGAGCCACGGCAGTTACAGCCTCATCCTGGCCAATGATCCGCTTACGCAGGTGATTTTCGATTTCCATGTAGCGCTGCTGAGAAGTCTTGGCTTCTTCGTTTTCAGAGCCCAGCATGGTGATCGCGCCGCCCTTGGCAGCCTGTTCATCGACCTGAATGGTGACTTCCTTTATATCGAGCGTCGGGTTAACCTTGACGCAGAGATTATAAAGTTCCTGCTCGATGATCTCACCTAGAAGCGGGTATTCATTGTTGCCAAAAACCAGAGGGGCAATCTCATCGAGATAGTTAACAACTGAAGCGTTGATAATCAACCGCTTATAAGACTTTTTGTCAGTTATCTTGATGTTTTTAAAAAGCTGCTGCTTTTGCTCTGGCGTGAACGATCTTATTGCGACAAAGCGGTCTAGAGATTCACAGAACTTCATCTTGATTCCGGGCGTGGAATCCATGAGAACCCTCCTGAGGGTACGTTTTTCCCATTGACAAGCTACTGCACGATGGGGTATAGCTATTGTATCACTAACCTAACCTCAAGGCAAGACCTGTAAAATGATAATAAAGTCGAAAGAGGCTGAAGAGCTTTTTGACAGAGGTATTAATTATTTCAGAGCCGGTTTTTATTCGTCGGCTCTCAATGAATTCAACCAGGTCAAAAACCTGGCACCAGACTACCCAAACATCGATTTTATCATCGAAGCGGCCCACAAAAAAAATAGTGAAGTTGCCGGTCAGCTGAGCAACTTTATTGAAGAAAATTTTGACGAAGAAATAAAAACTCTCTCTGATGAACTCACCGTTGAGAATTCTTCTTATCTTGGGCCCGAAGTTCAGGCCTTACTGAGAAGAGGCAGCTTCAACGCCGCCCTGAAAAAGTTACGCCAGGCCGAAATGGTTGTTCCAGATTCTCGCCCGCTGCTGTTACTGCTCGGTAATACC
>JAQUZA010000623.1 GCA_028691595.1 Candidatus Rifleibacteriota bacterium | reverse complement strand
GCCTCACGCACCTGGCTGAGACCGCTATTCAGGCCGCTTTCTTTGTCACGCCTGGTTACCAGCTCCTCATTGGGCATCATGCGCAGGGCAACAATGCCACCAACGATAAGCAGAACAAAAAGCATCATCAGAAGAGCACCACGCCTGGAATCATAAGGTCTTTTACCATTCATAGTATTGATGTCCTCCCTGAAGGGCACGCTCGCGGGCCGGCGAATGCAAAGTGGCCCCCGGATGATAGGTCGTCGGCCTGGTCTGGCCTTCAAAACCTCGTTCAAGCTTGATACCATCGAACCAGACAGCCCGATTCGGGTCTGGACTTGAATTGTGCAGAATCAGACGCGTCATACTCGCCGTCATCTGGTCAAAAGTGTAATTAAAGGCAAGATAAACCCTGAAGTAATTATATTCAAGCCCATCGATCTCAATCGGCACCTGATCAGAAATGCCGGCATACTGAATCGGGAAACCGGCAAATTCGGTTCTCGTGAGCTGACCGGCCTGGTTAACACGCACCGATACCGTAGCAACAGGCTTGCCATCGATATCATACTGAATAAAAGCGATGTCAGCACTGCCGCTTCCGGGGCAGACCCAGGCCGAAAGAAAATAAAGGTCAACGGCCGGAGGAACCTGCGGAGAAAATGTCAAAGTTGCAATATTCTGGTAAAGACTGTGCTGTTCAACCGCAGCCAGCGTTTCGCCCCCGGTGACAACCACCTTGAAGTCACAGGTATCTTGAGCGCCACCACTCGAAAGTCTCTGTGGGCCAGACGGGCCATAACCGCCCTTCGGTTGAGCCGGAGGAATTGTTAGCCGGACATTGGCAGTGGCAACTCCGTTGGGAAGAACCGGCGAATATGTGTAACTCAGAACATCGAGGTTTGCGATAGAAATCACCTGAGAAGGCAGGGTCAAAGAAGCAATATCACTGAATGCCCATGATAGATCGCCGATGTTAACCTGGTAGTTGCCTGTATTGCGAAACCCGATTGCAACTGTTTTAGAAGCCCCGGCCGCAATTGTGCCAAAATCTACCTCGCTGGCAAGCACATCGATACCGTCGACCTGATTGATGCTCATGGTAATCTGGAAAGTCGCTGAAGCCTCATTCGGGCTGATATCGCCGTCCAAAATTATGCTGTCATCAAAAAAGGCCGCGGTAGCCACATAGTTGCCGGCATCAACATAACCAACTTCGGCAGTAACCTGCCAGGCCCTGCTTCCATTCCCGGCAATACTTTGCGGAGTGCCCTGAGAAGGGGTTAAAGTGAGACTGGCAACCGGAAAGGTATAAGTTGAGCTGGTAAACGGCGAAATTATCTTCCAGGTAACCCTTTCAAGGGGCACACTCGACCCGCTATTGACGGTAACCGGAACATTGTAGGTTCCGTTGACATTACGGGGACCGAAATCCAGTGGTGGGTTAAAAGCATTGGTTTCATAAATGACTTTATTGCCCACACTGACGATCAAATCAAAGGTATCAGAAACATCTCCGGCATCAAAACCGGCAGGAGCGATATCTTCAAAAATTCTCTGCGGACCGGCATATTCGCCTGTTGCCTGAACGGCACCTATCGTTACAGTAACCGTCGCAATTTTCGGGGCACCAACAGCCAGACTGAATGGCATTGCCGGAATTGTCTCAAACGTAATGCCAGTAGTCAGAATACTATCAAGACCTTTGATTAGCGCCGATTTAACGAGGCTAACCGAATTCAAGGCAACATTGCCGGCATTGCGAATTTCAATCTGACCAGATTTCGAAGAGTTTTTCGACATCCAGCCGAGGTTGAGACTGCTTTGAATAACATCGATAGCCGGCGTTGACTTGACAGTAAGCTGCGCCGGACAATCTGAAAAAGCCTCACCAGCGTCTTTAAGACCATTGTAGTTAGCGTCTTCCCAGACCGTGACGGTGCCAAGGTAGATACCGGCAGAAGCATTGGCAGGAACATTTACCAGCCATGATGTGGTTTTCTGCTGGCTGGCATTTGCCCCGCCAAGACTGGCAGGGCTGAAAACATTTTGAGCAGCCGTGATATCGTCAGCGCCAGCAACTGGCGGAGTCAGAATCATAGCCGAAGCGGTGGCCATAATGTTCACCAGCGAAAGCGAACCAGTATTGAGAGCCGTAACCGTGCTGGCCGTTGAAGGAGCATTAGGTGACCCGATAACGGAAAGACTGGTTTCGACGATGTCTACCAGCAGCTCACCGACCTCGCAATTAACCTTGAAGCTGCACGAGGCTTCGCCCGCATCTCTAAGGTTGTTAACCGGCATATCCGCCCATAACCAGAAATGATTCGGTATGCTTTCGTAGACGCCATAAGGTTTGCCCGCCGGCACCGTCAGCTGAAGCTGGCGGGTAAAAAACTCACCCTTCGCCACAGAAAACAGCTCAGAAGGCGGGAAAGACGCATTAATCGCCGGGATCGTATCGGGGCCAGCCAGATTGGTCGTTACCCAGCGCAGACCGGTTAAATCGACGTTGCCAGTGTTACGACAGGGAACGCTGACAATTTTGCTGGTGCCGGGTTTAATGCCACCAACCCCCACCGTAACCACCATCACCTG
>JAQUZA010000622.1 GCA_028691595.1 Candidatus Rifleibacteriota bacterium | reverse complement strand
AGATCGGGCGGTTTTTTATGTTTTCTCAGGCGGCATCTAGTTGTGCTGCAGCAGCTTTAAGCTTTTGCTCATCAATTCTGCCCGACTTTCCAGCGGCTTCGTTAAGTTCGCGCAAAAAATCCTCTTCCTGCATTGCCAGTTGTCGATCAACGTAGGCAGCGCTAACCAGAATCTGTTTTCGCCCGTTTTCGCGCAACATGAACATATCATTGCGCAAAATGCGTTCAAAAACCGCTCTAAGGCCACGTGCCCCGGTCTTTTTTTCAAGGGCTATATCAACGACCCGTTCGAGCCCATCACGCTCAAAAACTAGTTCACAGCCATCCATGGCACATAGTTTGGCATACTGCCTGACGATTGCATTTTTTGGTTCGCTGAGAATGCGAAGGAAATCGTCTTTTCCCAGCCCGTTCAAAGCAACCTTCACAGGCAGACGGCCAATGAATTCCGGGATGAAACCGTATTCCATAAGATCTTCGGCCTCGGCAGCGTGGAAAAGAGAGTAATCAGCCTTGTCTTTTGGCTGAGGATCGTTGTTAAAACCAATAAAAGCACCCTTGCGCACCCTTTTTTCAACGATTTTCTCGAGCCCGACAAATGCGCCGCCACAGATAAATAAAATATGGCGGGTATCCATTTTAACTACCTGCTGGGATGTCGGGTTCTTGCGACCGCCAGCCAGGGGAACGTTTGCGACTGTACCTTCGATCAATTTAAGAAAAGCCTGCTGTACGCCTTCGCCCGAAACGTCGCGGGAAATCGAAACGTTGTTGGAAGTTTTGGTTTTTTTGTCGATTTCATCAAGATAGACAATACCTTTTTGAGCCTCTTCAACTTCATAATTGGCATCAATAAGCAAAGATAACAAAACGTTTTCAACGTCATCGCCGACATAACCAGCTTCGGTAAAACTTGTACAATCACCAATAGCAAACGGAACACTCAGAATCCTCGAAAGAGTCCTGGCCAGGAGAGTTTTTCCGCTTCCAGTAGGCCCAAGCAATAGAATGTTTGATTTTTCAAACTCGACATCAGTGTCATTGATCATCGAGAGAATTTTGTAGTGGTTGTAAACTGCCAGGGAAATTACTTTTTTGGCGGTTTCCTGACCAATCACGTATTCTGACAAAGCATCATAAATTTTTCTTGGGGAATATTCTTTGACAATCTGCTGAAGGTTGACTTTGTTGGGCTGGTCACCAGAATGCATCGGCCCTTTCTGACTGGCATCCTTCCTCAGGAAAATATCAGTAGCGGTAGAAACACAGCTTTTACACAGCAGCACTCCATCAGTATTACGAACAAAATCTCCACCACGACGCAGGTCTTTACCGCAAAAAAAACAGTTGCTCATCATTAATCTCCAGCAAATATACAGTGTGACATAAAGTTGAATTGTTCATTCTACCTCAAAACGTTGAATTCATAAATACTAAAAATAAAAAAACTGCCGTGACTGGCACGGCAGTTTTTAAGTTAAAAATCAGAATTCGTTATGAGCTTCACCGAACTTCTTGATGTTTCTAATGTCTTTGCCGGTAAGAACTGCACCATTATAGGCAGCAGCAACGATACCGCGTTTTACAAAAACCTTTTCGAGTGCTTCGAGGTGTTTGCCTTCGAAAACATTTTTGTCTGCGGTTACCAGAGCATTGTATGCATCGATGAACTTCGGGCGACTGCCGTTGAGGTAGAAGTGACTCTTGTAAATAAGCATATCAGCATCAGACTGACCGAGTGCTTTTCTGATGTCCCAGAGTACGGCACCCCAGATTTTGCCGTCGGCATGAACTTCGCCCTGAATATCTTCGGGGTAATGCAGATCATTTTCGACGTTTCTCAGGAAAGGCTTGTTCATTTTTGCGCAAACATATTCACCCAGCATTGAATCATTGCTGAGAGAGCAGGCAAAATAGTCGGCCTGACCTTCATTGATGGCACCCGATTCGGCGCTGTAGGCAAGATAGGTGATTGAGTTGAGAACAGCGTGAGAATATTCGTGCCAGGCAACAGATTCTTCGCGGGCCAGACAGTTAAACTTGCTGCCATCGCCAAACGCGAGTTTGCCTTCCATGGGGCTGAAGTAAGCGTTGTCATAGTTAGTACCAAGGTGGACAACGGCTTTCATCGGTTTATCGAGTTTGGTGTGACCAAGCTTGCTGAAAAAATCATGAATTGCATTGATGTAATAATACATGCCAACTTCGTCAAAATGGGTATTATCAGGAGTGTAGATATGACTGTTTTCATCATTGATTGATTCAGGGCCATCTTCGTTATCGATAGCTGCAAACTGACCAGTCATGGTGTTGGTTGTAAGATTGAGCAAAGCCTCAGTGGTTACATCACAGCGCTTCGGATTGGAAGCGTAAAGAGCCCCCTGACCGGTGGCAAAGTTCATCTGGTTGTTCATGCCCATAACCGAACCATCTTCGGCATCGATAATGACTTCCCAGTCACCAAGAGGTTCAACAACGGCGATTTCGGTAACATAAGCCATGCGGGCAACGCCATTTTTTCCGGCAATTACGCGAAGTTCGGCATCTGGAACAGCGCGGAATTTGTCAGCTTTGACAGCCTT
>JAQUZA010000621.1 GCA_028691595.1 Candidatus Rifleibacteriota bacterium | reverse complement strand
CCCCCAGAACCATTCAAGATAGCTGATCTGCTGGTCTGCGGGCAAAAATCTGATTTCTTCGGCGAGAATTCCCCAGTAATTGATGTCTTCAAGCATGCGCAAAAACTGATTATGAAAATGCCGGCGTGCATAATCCTGTAGATCCCAGACATCACCCTCACTCAGCAGCGGTGCCCCACCCGACTTTGCAGATGCACTGCGAAACGAATATCTCAACTTCTGAAGATCATCTGCTGTTGGCATAAAATCTGACTGACATTCAAACAGAAAACCATTGAGAAAAATCTTGATCAGGTCGGTCGTGGTCAGCAGTCGCAAATAAGCTGAACAGCCTTGAACCGTGCGATATGGCCTCGTGGTAAAACGGGTTACCAGAGCAGTGCTCTCGCGACCGCCGGCCGGGTTAACTTCTTCAAGATAATCACGGCCAACCGGATTCTGATTCGGCCCGTTCAGCTGCACCGAAAGAGATGCCTCAGCACCCCTTACCAGCTCAGAAGTAAGATACGACTTGCCGCACTGGCTTGCGCCAAATACGCCCAGAGCAACCGGTCTCTGGGCCGATTCTTTTATGCGCCGTACCGTTACCTGCTTTTCCTGAAGAATTTTGTCCATAAATTTGCGAATCGCCACATCTTTCAGAAAAGATGCGGCCCAGCCGGAGCTTGTATTCAAAAGCTCCGCCAGCTGATCGGCCATCTTAACAATTTGAAGTTCTTCAGCGTGAAGTTTAGCCTGGTTCATTAATTATCTCCTGGTTTTGCCTCTTCGGCAGCCGGTTGCCCGGCCGGGGCCACAGCAGGCTCGGCCTTGCTCTGATCGTGACTGTGCTCTGACCCGGGTTGCCCTGCCCCCTGCGACTGCGGAGCATGAGCCGGCCCATCTGCAGCCTTATGACCGCAGGTCGGGCAAATTGAACCCGGTGCCGGGGCCGGCCCACCCTGACCACCTTTGCCGCCACCATTTGCGCCGCCCAGGCCCGGAAGGCCACCGCCACCACCACCAAGCTGATCGAGAAGATCGCCCAGTCCCCCACCGCCACCGCCACCTCCAGCTGATATGCCCGGTGGCATACCGGGAAAGCCTGACTGTGGAGATGGAATAAAGCGCAATAAAAGCAGCAGCAGAATAATAATGGCCAGAATAATGGCCAGCCATTTAACCCACTGGTACTTGCCCAATCCGCATGCCACTATTCGTTTCGGCTTGTCTTCTTCTTCAGCTTCTTCTTTTTTGACCACCTTGGGTTCAGAAGGTTTTTCCGGGGCAACGGTAGCTGCAGGCGCGGCTGAAGCGGCAGTGGCCACTGTTGCAGCCTGCTTGACCGGTTCCTTTTCTTTGGCCTGTGAAGGCTCTGATGCTTCGATGGGTGGCTCAGGTGGCAGAACAATGCGTTGTTGCTTTTCTTCGACCGGTTTTCCGGCTTTGCGGTGAATCTCAGCGATAAAGTCATCCCAGCCGGCATAGATACCCTGACCAGGATGGCTGCCATCTTCGCAGACAAAGCCCCAGTGCACCAGAACCGGCTGGTTTTTTACCATGAATATCTGGTTCAGATCAGGTGAAACAGCAACAGATTTCAGGTATTCGGCATAATCTTTTTCTTTGCCTGAACGTGACTGCTTATCTTCGGCGTATTTTCTGATACGCTCAAACGCTTGACCTATCTGATCTGCAACCGCGTGCTGACGCTCGGAAGTCAGGTCTTTAAACATGACCTTTTCGCCTTCGATGGGAGTCGACCATTCAATCTCACCCGGCAAAGCCTGGCCATCTGCAGAATATTCCGGGCGGGCAAAAAGGTTATCAAGCTCTCCGCCCGGGGCAATCTCACGCAGAACCGCCTGAAGATGCCCATAAAACTGGTGCACCGGCTGATTGCGAAAAAAACTGGTTCTGAAACCCCTGGTAAATGTTCTGGCAATTATTCCCATGCCGACCCTCCATTAACTGTTGCGACAGAATTCATGTCAGCACCTGCCCGAGACGAACCACTCTACGGCTGTCTTTTGCCACCACAAGAAACCCGTGCATCTCACGAATCTGTTGCCCTGAGGCAGAAGCCAGGGGCACCCTTTCATGATACTGCAGATTAAAGGGTTCACCCTCCATGCTGAGAAATGAATAGATTTCGGAAATTCCTGATAAAAATCTGGCTGCCGCTTTTAGAAGCTTTTTTCTCACCGGGTGAGCAAAGCCGGCCAGACCGTGAAGGAAGCGGTCTCCAAGCACATTCAGAACAAAAAGCTTCTGCTCTGGCGTGCCGTTTCGCAAATATTTCTTGATTGGAAAAATACCCGCCAGGCTCGATAAAACCTTAATACGCTGGTCGGCGGCCTGGATTTCAGGCATTATCTCTTTAAAGGCAGCCAAAGCCTCAATTTCTACCGGGTCACTGAGCTTAAGGTTGCCCCAGATCGAGGCAAAGTCATCAGCTGCGGGGGCCATGGCCGGTGCCTCTGCCTGCACACTGTTAAAAACAGCGGCTTCGGCAACCGGCAGTTCAGGCAGAGGTGACGCAAAAGCCGGCTGCCCGGCCCTGAACGCCTCAAGCATTTTGCGCAGGTCGCTTAGCTCATCA
>JAQUZA010000620.1 GCA_028691595.1 Candidatus Rifleibacteriota bacterium | reverse complement strand
ATTACCGCCGGTGCCATTCAGTCAAATCACTGCCGGCAGACAGCCGCAGCCGCAGCCTGCATGCAGATGGGCTGCCACCTGGTCTTAGGGGGCTCTGCCCCTGCCTTTCCAAATGGCAACCTGCTTCTTGACGGCCTTTTAGGGGCAACAATTCACTGGGCCGGTGAGCATCGCAAGGGTGAAGACATTCCCATGATTGTTGAAGAGCTGCAACGCCGCGGCAAAAAGCCCTACGTTGTGCCATATGGCGGTTCAAATGAGCTGGGTGCCACTTCTTTTGTCGAGGCGATGTGTGAACTTGACCGGCAAACCCGGGCAGGCGACTTTGAATTCGATCATCTGCTCTTTGCCTCAAGCTCAGGGGGCACCCACGCCGGCATGATGCTCGGCAGTCATATTCTCAAAAAGAAGTGCCAGGTCACCGGTATTGCGATTGACAAAGCCGGTTCAGGCGAAAAGTCTCCCGCCCAGCTGGTATTAGAGCTGGCAAATTCCACCGCCGGGTTTCTTGAGATTGATTACAGGTTTACAGAATCAGATCTGAACCTCAACGAAAACTACACCGGAGGCGGTTATGCGGTGATCGGCGACGCAGAAAACGAGGCAATCGGCATGCTCGCGAGATACGAAAGCATTCTGCTGGACCCTGTTTATACCGGCAGAGCAATGGCAGGCCTGATTGACCTGGTGCGCACCGGGTTCTTCAAAAAAGACGATAAAGTTCTGTTCTGGCACACCGGCGGTGCCCCGGCCATTTTTGCCTATGCCGACGAAATTATCGTGCCACCGGGCTTATGATCTGATTGCTGATTTTGAAGCGATTATATTAAGCGATTCTTTAAAACGGTTGTACACCGCTCTTGACCGCTGCGCAAAGAATGCTGCCGGGCGGGCGATCGACACTTTGTCCTGACGTTTGTTGAGGTTAAGTGCCAGGTTATTCATGCCTTCGAGCAAAATACCAAGCCTGGTATACAGCATATCTTTAAGGCGCTTTTCGGAGCTTTCGCACAGGGCGCGGGTATTGTCTGAGCGGTTAACCATCGCCTCGAGCATTTTGGTCATCATCTCGGGCTGCTTCAAAAAGAATTCTTCAACCTGATGCAGCTGCACAACAATTGCGGTGAGGTTGGTCGCACACACAACGTCGGCGGTGCGCCTCATATCAGGCACCCTCGCATCTAGATTAAGAAAAACGGCGATTTCACCGACAATGCTGCCCGGGGCATCAATCAGAATATTCGGGTTGCCGCCGCCGGTAACCACTTCAGCGGCCCCTTCAGTGATAATGAAAAGTTTATCGCCAATGGTACCCTCTTTGCACAACAGCGAACCTGCCTTGAAGGTCTGCATTTTAACATCGCGGCCAACATAGTTGACCACGCCACAGGCAACAGAGGCACCGCTGCCAGAACGAGTTTCAGCCTGCTTCATTATTTCGTCGGCCAGGGCGTAGGCCGGGTGCGTCTTTGCGGCAACCAGATCTTTATCGAAAGCAGAGAAGGAAACTATTGCGGCAAGCTCATTAACACCGGCCATATAATCGCGGGCAGTCGCTCTGATAAAGTTGTCGAGTTCGACCTCTTCTTTGGCAACCCCGGCAAAATGGGCAAAAAACTGTTTCATGTAACGGGCAAAAGAAATGCAGGCCCGCACCCCGATTTTGGGGTCAGTGGAAAAATAATTTTTTAATTTATTGTGATCATCAGCAGGAACAGCTTCAGCAGAAGATTCGTCAAGGGCAAAAACCGAAAAAGCCTGAGGTTTGCCCATCAATGCCTCGATTTCGCCGAACAGTTCTTCGTGTGAAACTATGCCAAGCAGGTCGGCTTCGTTGAGCATACGTTTTACGCCAAGTTCTCTGGCGGATTTTTTCGAAACGACCTTGGCAAAGCGGCCAGAGGTAACCTTGAAAAAAGCAGGAATTACTTCACCCTGCAAAAAAACGTGATCTCCAGGAGCAAACGAACTACTTATCTGATTAACCATTTACTTCCCCCGCACAAACATCTCTATAAGTTTTTACCCAAAAGGGTAGAGATTCAATATACTCTATTTTTGTTAAAAAGTTTTGCTCTGGCAATTTTTTTTTCTTTCTGCAACTTGTCATTATTTCTAAACTTCCACTGTCCGCATCAATTCTGCAACGCAGCAAAACACAATTATTACAAGCTGCAAAATGATAAGTGGTTTAATGAATCTTTATTGCACTTTCAAAATCGATATTTGTTTGCAAGACTCAATAAAGCAACTGCCGACATGTCTGTTACATGTCAGCGAAGTGGCTGAAACCGCAGGCGAGAAAGATTGCCGCGCGCAGACATCAGCCGGGGCGACGAAAAAGAAGAACTGTCTCTGATTTGCCTTTTAAAGCTGCCTTTGAGTGCAGCACAAAACCCTGTTGCCCGCTAAGGCCTGCAACAAAACTTTCAGAATAGAGACAACGGTCGTGTGGCATTTTTTCGGCCTCTTTCTGAATTCTGGCGCTGACATTCACCGCATCACCGATGACGGTAAAATCTCGTTTGGCACCAAATCCAAGCATGCCACTTATTACTTCACCGGCATTAATGCCTATGGCAACCG
>JAQUZA010000619.1 GCA_028691595.1 Candidatus Rifleibacteriota bacterium | reverse complement strand
CCGGCAGCAAACTGAACTGACCCCGATACACCACAGGTAATTATCAGTTCAGGTTTTACGGTTCTGCCGCTGAGGCCGATCTGTAATCTTGGATCAAACCAGCCCTGTTCTATCAGTGGTCTGGTGCCTGCGGTCATTGCACCGAGTGCATCGGCAAGCTCTTTAATAATCTGCAGATCGGCTTCTTTTTTGATGCCTTTTCCGGCAACAATTATGGTCTCAGCGTCTTCGATCGATTTCACCTTTTCTTTAGGTCTGACTTCAATTACTTCGATTGCAGAATCGAGCCTGGATTTGTCGATAATGCAATGTTCAATGTTGCCGTGCGGGCTGGTTTTAGCCGGGGCATTAAAAATTTTGTATCTGACAGTCGCGAATTGCGGGCGGTTGTTCGGGGTTTGAATATGGGCCATGATGTTGCCGCCATAGGCTGGCCTTATCTGGTCTATGTCTGTATTGGCGTTAATGCCAAGAATGGTGCAGTCTGCTGTCAGCCCGGTTCGAAAGCGGGCGGCAATTCTGGGAGCAAGAGAACGACCTATTGAGGTGCCCTCAACCAATACTGCAGAAGGTTTGGCTTTGTTGATAAAATCTTCAAAAACGGCGGTATACGGCTCAATTCTGAAATGCTTCAGTTCAGGGGCTTCATAAACAAAAACCTTGTCTATGCCGTATTCGAGCAGCTGCGCACTCATGTCGACGACACTTTCGCCGGCCAACAGGCAGAAGACAGGTTGCCCGGTTTTTTCGGCCATTTCTCTGGCCTTGCCGATCAGTTCAAAGCTGACCGGGTGAATGACCCCGGCGTGATGATCTGCATAAACAGCGATTCCACGCCATTCCTGTTTGTTGATGGCAACTTTTGTCTGCGCTTCTGCGAGCACAAAGATATCGGGCCGGCGTTTAACACAGATGCGGCACATGCGGCAGCCGGCGTTAATGCAGATGCCGCTGTCGCAACGTTCTATGGCGTTAAAGGGGCACAGAGCCATGAGTTCTTCGAGATTCTGCCCGTTCAGGTTTTGGATGCTGATGCTGCTCATAAAAATTTAAGCTCACATAGTTTATTATAAATCTTTTCAGAGAGTTGCTCGGCTCCGTCTTGCCAAATCTCGTGACTGGTTGAATTTTCGGGGGGGAAAATTCTGATTACCTGGGTTGGCGACCCCTTGAGACCATACCTTTCGGGCCTTGAATCAGGTAGATCAGTCAGGGTAAGCCGTTTGACCGGTTTGTCTCTGGTTGCCATCTTCAGTTTGAAAGAGGGCAGTCTGGGTTGAAAGATGCCCTTCTCGACAGTCATCAGAAAAGGATAATTCACTCTTACCAGTTCGATGGTTTCGGGCATATCCATTTCGAGCACCATGCCCTTGTCGTCAGAGGAAACAATGTTACGAACGTATGCTACATGCGGCACATTGAGAAATTCTGCAATTTCAGGGCCGACCTGCCCTGTATCGCCATCGGTTGTCTGGCGGCCACAGATGATGATGTCGGGCAGTCCAAGAGAAAGAATTCCCTGTGAAAGGGCGTAAGAAGTAGCCAGCACGTCGGCACCGGCAAAATTGCGATCGCTCAGCAGCACGCCTTCGTCGACACCCAGCATAAAAGTTTCGCGAATCGCCGCCTCTGTCTGCGGTGGCCCCATGCTGATCGAGCAAATACTGCCCTGGTGGGCTTCTTTTAACCTGACGGCAGTTTCAAGGGCAAAAAGGTCAAATGGGTTTATTTTACTGTCAACGCCGCCCCGTTTGAGCGTCATGGTTTCGGGGTCAATATCGACCCGGGTTGAATCAGGCACCTGTTTTATGCACACGAATATTTTCATGAAGCTATTTTACAATATAAAAAGTTCAATGCATAAAAAATCTGTATTATTGATTGCTAAAAACCAGTCTAAAAAATTAAACAACCTTCGCTGACATGGCGACCGCACTAAAACACTTTAGAGCTGAAATTGGACTGGATTCCCGCTTTCGGGTCTGTCGATTTATTTTCTTAGAACTGAGAGTAAAGTGTTATTAGATGCTGTTTACCGGTTCGACGTCGCAGCTATCAGCCGGGTTACTTTTTCTTCAGGGTTGGCTCAGAGCTGGCCTTTGCCTTCGGCAAACCCTCACTTCGTTCGTCACAAGCTTACGAAAAAGTAATCCCGTCTTCTATCTGCGCCTTGAGTAGGATTTATGCGGAGGATTGTCAAATTTAATAATTAACAAACGATTAAATCGACAGACCCTTTCGCGGGAAATTTGTTGCCGTCATTCCGGGCTTAGACCCGGAATCCATGAATTTAATGTGTTTGCCTGCCTGGTCAAAGTGTTGTGTGCTTTTTCAGGTAGATTGTGTTAAATTGCTTTGTCTTGAGAGTGTGAGAAAGATTCAGGGAGAAAATTATGCGAGTGATGGAGCGGACTCCGGAAATTTTGACGAAGGCGAATGCTGCTTTTGATACCAACCCATTCTTTGAGCCATTGACCGATGCTCAGCGAGATCAGGTAATCAGCAAAGCAGGCACCATAGAATCTTATACCGATGGCGAATATATTCTCAAGATTGGTGATCCTGCTGATTTCCTTTTTGTCATTATTTC
>JAQUZA010000618.1 GCA_028691595.1 Candidatus Rifleibacteriota bacterium | reverse complement strand
TTTTGCAACGCAATTCTTCAAAGCGTTGAAAATGAGTATCATTTGTCAGAAGGCAGCAGTCAAAACACATGGCCGTCGCGGCAATCAGTGCGTCGGGTGTCTTCAGTCTGACGGTTTTTCTTAGGGAAATGGTTTTTTCCTTGATTTCCTGGTTCAGGCCAACTATTTGAAGTTTTTCAAGAAATCTGCGGATAGTCAGTTCATCATCGTTGGTTAGACCAGGATAAGAAAGCAGTTCAATTTCGGTAACGAAAGAAACGATAAATTTTCCGTTTGGAAGCGGTCGCTTAAGTTTGCCGCCAAGGTAATACAATACTATGTTGGTATCTAGAAGATAGTTCAATTCCACTCATCCCGGATTTTTTTCTGAAATTCAAGGGGATCCATTTTTAAGGGAATTGACCCGGCAAACTCTGATAAATCAGCCATCTTCGCAGATTTTAAATGCAAAAGTTTCTCATACTCCAGCCAGTCCTTGTAATCAATCTGAACGGCTATGGGCTCGTTGTTTTCGTCGGTAAGAATCTTTTTCTTGATATTCATAAACCCTTCCGGAGATGAAAAATCGTTTCAATCCCTACAACTGATATTACCTGAAAACATCAATTTTGCAAAGATTCCGAAAAATAGCAACGCTATTTTTCGGTAATTGCCTGTGTGTGGACATTTTTGCCGGAAGGGAATATTATAGCTGGGGAAACATGAAAGTTCATGAGAAAGAGAGGTTCATGAAATATTTCTGTTCTGATCTGTCTTATCTGCCTTTAAATATAAAAACCGGATCTGAGAGCTTTTAGAAGAGGCATAAAGACCTGTAACTCCAATTTGGCTGCTGTGGTGGTTTCTGGCGTTAAATTATTGCCTGCAACAGAAATTACCCTGTCGAGTTCTGCACGTTTATTGGCTATGACGCAATGATCTGGCCAAAACGCAAATGCATGCAGGAATTCCTGATCGGATTTAATGGCGGCCATGTCGGTGCCAGAAATTTTTCACGATCATTTGAATGACAGCGGTGCAGAAACCGCGGTTTTGCGAGGAGGGAGGTTGTGCGGCCTGGCGAGGCGCAAGGTGTGTTGCGATCTGCTTTTGAAAAATAATAGTTGTACGGAGAGATAAAATGAGGATTACCAAAAAACTTGTCTGTCTATTGGTGCTTTGTTCTTTGAGTTTTCTGCTGTTTGGTTGCTGGCTGAATGACGATGATGACGATCAGGTCTGGCCGGTGACTGGCGCAATCAAGCTCTCGGCGGTGGCCGATGCCGGAGCCGGTTCATTTGCCGCAACCTTGAGAGGTGCGACTGCTGCTGAACTGAGGGCTGCAGCCGCGAACAAGTTTCAGGCCCGGGTCAAGATCGGTGGGGGCCGCCCAAGGTTTTTCGGTCTCGATCTTTCGACTGACAATAAAAAATTAACCCTCGATGCCACGATTGACGGTGTTAATGCCGGCAAGCAGCAGGTGACCATCGAAATCGTCGCGTCTGGTGTCGCCGATGCCGAGCCGATTCTCAAAACCATTGCCACAGCCACCTTAGCTGCCGGTCAGACCAATAGTGACAGCATAACCAACGCGCCGATCAACTATGAAACGATTGCGAAGGCCATCGCCTACGAAGCCTGGACAGCCAGCGGTTCGAAAAGCATCGACGAATTCACTCCGAATCAGGCGGCACTCAACACCCTCGCCGCCACCATTCAAACGGCTCTCGGGGCCTCGATAGACGGCACAAAAACCTTAATGATGCAACGATTCAAAACGAAGCAAAAGGCACCGCAGAAACGGTTACCGAAACCCCGCCTGCAAAAACTCTTGTCGCAATAGCTCTGAATCCGACCACCGGTTCAGTAGCAACCAACGCCACTTTCAACCTGACCAACGTCGTAGTGACGGCAACCTATTCAGATGCCTCAACGAAGACGGTCACCGGTCACACCTGGTCAGTAAAATCCGGCGGCGGCAGCCTCAGCGACTCGACCTACACCCCGCCAACCACCGCCGGCACAGCAGTTCTAACCTGCACCTTCATCGAAAACAATGTCACGAAGACCGCCGACCTGATGTTGAATGTAACAGCTCTGATCCGCTTTTCAAAAGATGCCAGCAATGTAATAACAGATAGTCAGACGGGTTTGCAGTGGTTCTGCACCACGATGCCGTTCAGCTGGTATCAGGCGAGAGACTGGGCAGCGGGACTCACTTTGAACGGTGGCGGTTGGCGCTTGCCGACCAGAGCCGAGCTGGGTGCTTTGCATCCGGCGGCCGAAGGCTCGCAGCTTTTTACGGTGTCATATTCATGGTCAAATGAAAAGGAGATTCAGGATGACCCCGAAACCGCCGCGACCGATGAATCACAAGCATACTTCTACAACTATTTCGAGGGCTGGGAAGCCTCTTATTCTTGCGCTCTCAATGGCGGAACGACCAACAATAGTATCGCGGTGCGCTCGACACTAGCCAGCAGCGTTACTGGCATAAGCCTGAACAAGACTTCGACAATGATAGCGGTCGACAGTTCAGAAACCCTCATTGCTACGCTTCTACCCAATGACGCGACCAACCAGGCTGTCAACTGGACTTCGAGCAAAGAGTCGGTG
>JAQUZA010000057.1 GCA_028691595.1 Candidatus Rifleibacteriota bacterium | reverse complement strand
CTTCCGATCTGGATTCTTTATTGCCCAACGTGGATACAGTCATTGCTGGCTTGAGCACAAAACGGGCTGAATCAGGAAAAATACACGATACGAATCGGCGAATTTTTGGGAATGATCCTGAAGGGTTATTTCTTGCAGACAATGTCAATTATGATGTTACTGCGAGCGCAACCTATATTTTGGTCTCAAGGAAAATTTTTACAGCCGGATATTTTTACTCAGGTGATTTGTATATTCAGGATCATTCGAACTGGAAGAAAATTTTCTTTCTGCAGCTTCCGGCCGACCTGACTACTTACAATGCCTATAAGCGTGCCATTAATATGCTTGCCGCGACTGCTGCTCATGAGTTTCAGCATATGATTCACTACTGGCACAAGAGGTCTTTGACTAGCCAGCAATATGATGCCAATGGCTGGCTCGATGAGGCGATGTCAGGCTATGCCGAGCATATAAATGGGTTTTCTGTTGCGGATCGAAACAATCAGTCGAAGGCAACGCAGGTAAACAACTATTTTGCAGCTGTTAATAGCACTCCGATCAATCAATGGTTTGGAAACAGTGCAGATTATGGCAAGGTCTATCTTTTCGGGACATGGCTGGCTCAGAATTTTGGTCTGAATGATTCAGTGTCGGGATTGCTTGATGGAAGTTATTATGCTGATGAGGCAATTAGAAATTTTACCGGAAAATCTGTCGATGAAGTGTATGCAAGATTTTTGCTTGCTATTGCTGTTAACAACTACCAGGATGGTGGTTTATACGGCATTCGGGCGTTAGATCTTGCAAACGAATACTCTTTTGATTATGGCTTGGCAAATGTTGAACTGACAGGGCCGGCTCTCAACCCCATCAATATAAGTCTGGCGAATGAAGTTGGAGAGGCTGTAATATCTACCTATGCTGCTGCTTTCATCAAAATAAGAGAAGGCAATGGCGAAAATGTCAGCATCACTGCAACTTTGCCGATCGGTGTATCGCTCTTTCAGCTGCAAAAATAGAAGTCCCAGTTTTTGTTTGATACCAAATGCCGGAAAAATTCAACTTGTCGATCAGCTCTGAGTATCGAGAGTGTTATTTTTTGCGGCAACTCTGTCTTATCTTCTACCAGGCAGCAATCTTTCTTTGAAATTTAGGCTGGTTTTGCTAAGATGGGGCTATGAAGGTTCGTGAGATAATAAAAATTATCGAAAAAGATGGATGGGTGATGGTAGCACGGAGAGGCACCAATCACAGGCAGTTTAAACATCCGGTAAAAATTGGCCGTGTTACAATTTCCGGGAATCCGGTGATGATGTGGCACCTGGAACTCTTAACAGTATTCTTAAGCAGGCTCAGCAGAAAGGTAATTAACATGAAAGAGTATCTTGTTGTTATTGAAAAGTCTGGTAAGAATTACTCTGCTTATGCTCCCGATGTTCAGGGATGCGGCGCAACAGGAAAGACTCCGGTTGAAGCCAGAGAAAATCTTCGTGAGGCAATAATTTTCCATCTCGAAGGTCTGGCTGAAGATGGCTTGCCACTGCCGGAACCAAATTCAACCATCGACAGGATCGCTGTCTGAAAATTTAAAAGCACTGATTCAACCGGCTGTGACTGTTGCAAGAACTTAGTCGAAGCGGTAATACTGGCGCAAATGATTGTGCAGGATCAACAAAATTGTATGAAAAAATATCTGCTGATAATTTGTTTGAGTTTGACTTTGCTGGTCGTCGGCTGCTTTTCAGGAAAGGCAAATCCTGCGAGTGTCGCGATCGATAGTAAGTCGGAAGTTCTGCCACCTTCGGCTACGGCTGAAGTAAGTATCAGACTGCGTTTGCACAAAGAATCTCTTCGTGCCGCTCTTCGTGCTCAGACTCAAGCCAGCGCTATTTTTTCTCTGAAGCTCATCAATCGGGGTAATTTTACCAATCCCTATTTTTTAATGCGCAAGACGGCTGCAATCATAGATGGTAGCGCCACGGTATCGTTTCAGGCAGTTCCGGCAGTGCCGGTAATTGCAACGCTAGAACTCGAAAATGCGGCGATTATAGATGGCGGCACGCGGCATCAAAGTTTTCATGGCGGCGCTGATTTGATCCCGGGGCAGAATAATACTGTCGTTATCGTAGCCAGCGGCTCAAATGAGCCTGAAGATGTCTTGGCCAATGCTGCCTGTCTTGCTGTTAATGACTTTACAACCATGACCGGCATATCAGCTGCCATATTTGCCAATCTAAATGAGGTGTATGCAACAGCGGCGACTGCCGACCGCCTGGATTTTGTGAAGATTTTTTCCATTTACAAGAACAAAATTGCTGCCAACAAAATTGTTGCCGTTGCCGGGGGCATAATTCACAGTTTGGCGTTACGTGATGACGGTACATTGATTGGTTTCGGCAACAATACTGAAGGTCGACTGGCTATGCCTGATCTGGCAAATACATATTTGCCTAAATTTTCGCCATTCACCAGACGTGTCAGGGCTATCGATGCCGGTGACGACTATTCGCTGCTGCTCTGTGAAGACAACAGGGTTTATGCCTGTGGCAACAATGATCTGCTGCAGTTTGGCAGCATCGGGCCGGTTTCATCAGCGTATCCTCTCGAAGTTTCAGGGGTGAGCAATATCGAGACAATTGCAGCCGGAAATCGCCATGCCCTGGCTATTGACGCAGGGGGGCAGCTTTATGTCTGGGGTGCGAACGACAGAGGGCAGCTTGGACTGGGAGCTACTTCAGAGACTGGAGTGGCGGCACAGGCAGTCGCCGGGATGACAGATATCAAAGGTATTGCAGCGGGTTCAGACTACAGTTTGCTTGTAAAAAATGATGGTTCAGTCTGGGCTGCCGGTGACAACTCATTAAAACAGCTTGCAGACGAAACCCTCGAATATTTTCCAGTCTTCAGGCAAGTTTCCATGCCGGTTACAGCTGTTTCAGTCGCTGCTGGCGGCGGCCATTTTCTTGCGTTAGGCACCGATGGCAATGTTTACGCCTGGGGTTTCAACTTTCTTGGGCAGACGGGTCTGGCAACGACAACCGTTATAATTTCTGCTCCGGGAAAAGTATCCGGCATCAGTAGTGCTGAAAAGCTTGTTGCCGGCGCAAATCATAGCCTGGTATTAACTGCAGGTGGTTCGGTATATGTTTTTGGTGATAACTTTCAAGGTCAGTTGGGGTTGGATCTGGCGATAAAATCTCGCAATTACCCGGTATTGAACCCCAACATGACTGCTGTCAGCAGTGCCGGTTGTGGCGGCGAAAACTCCTATTTTGTCTCTGCCGGAAAGGGCTATTCGCTTGGTGACAACAGTGCCGGCCAGATCGGAAATGGTCTGATTGAAGATGATAATTCGCCCGAGGAGGGCATCGTTTACCCATCTGTGGTCAATCTGTCTGACCCATGGAACTGAATATTGCGGTTCCCTGAGCTGCCGGCAAAATTCTGTCGCCGGGCGCGAAAGTTCATGGTAACCTTGGTTCTATGAACAAATCTGGCAAAACAATGGTATGGCTGGCGTGCGTTGCGGCGGCAGTGGCCATCTATTTTGGCTTTTTCGGGCTTGAGCGCACCCGCATGGAAACCCTTTATGTAGATTATACCTGGTATTTTGTTGCTGCGGCCCTGTTTGTCTGGCTGCAGCAGCTATTTACCCGGTTGCCGACCTATGAGGTTCTGAACAACGGCATTCGCCGGCATGCCTTGCCGATCGTGACTGCTTTCGCGCTTACGGTGGCCGGGTTTCTGGCTTCGCCGCCTGATTTTAGAATTCTTGCCGACGAAACAAACCTGCTCGGTATGTCGATGGCAATGTACGACGACCACGCCTGCTATAACCCCACTCAGGCTGTCAGCTATTATCATGGCATGAATCGTGTCATCAGCAGGGTTACCGATATGCGCCCCGGCGGTTTTCCTTTTATGGTCAGCGCTCTGCATTCCTTAACCGGTTATAGAGGTAGTAATGCCTTCGCTGTAAACGCTATTGCTGGCTTTTTAAGCATGTTATTGCTGTATTACCTCGTTCAGATGCCATTTGGCCGTTTCTGGGGAATTACAGCCATGCTGCTGCTCGCCTCTTATCCGGTCTTTCTACTTTATATGACCTCGGCAGGCTTCGAAGTGTTCAATTTAATGACTGCTCTTATTTTCCTTGTTCTGCTTGACCGCTTTATTCGCAGGCCGGCGGCATCCAGCGCTGAATCAATGCTGCTGTTGCTGCCACTGTTGGCGCAGACCAGATATGAATCAGCATTGGCTGTTCTTTGTGCTCTGCCAGTGGTCTTTTTGCGGTTGCCGGCTGCTGAGTATGCTCACTTCAGTTTGCGGCTGGTTATCTGGCCGCTGTTGTTTATGCCCGCCGCCTGGCTGCGTCTGGTAACCTTCAGTCAGCAGGCTTTTCAGGTAAAAGAAATCGACCAGGCATTCGGTTTTGATCTCTTTGTTAAGAACATTCAAAAGGCTCTGCCGTTTTTTACTGGTAGTGAAAGGGCTTATGGCATGGTGCCGGTCATAACATTCTTTGCTGTGGCCGGTCTTGTCTGGCTGCTGCTTGACTGGCAGCTCCGGCGTCAGTCTGCAAAAGACCCGCTGGCGAGCGCCAGCTTCTCTGCTGACCAGTCAATGCTGCTTTTCAGTGCTCTGTTCTTTGCCCTGCACGCTGCTGCCCGTTTTGCCTATTTCTGGGGCGACATGACGCTGCAGTATACATCGAGACTGGGTATTATCTTTCTGCCGGTGCTGGTGTTTTTATCAGTCTATCTGATGCGCCGTCTCACAAATTTGTTCGCCTTGGGAAAAAACTGGGCGGTGGTCGGCGCCTTTCTGCTGCTGATTCATTGCTGGCCAGTTGCCGGGCAGAATCTCGCTGTCAGAGATATTCTCTTTTTTCGAGAGTTTAAAACAGTGCGTGAGTTTTTACAGCGTGAATACCCTGACAAGAAGGATTATATCGTGGTAACCGAGCAGTCAAATGCGCTGGTGCCGCTACGTTATAACTCGTTTTCCGTCGGGCACCTCAACGCCAATCTTGAATCTGTTAAACGTGATCTGAAAAACCGCACCTGGAGATATCTTTTGCTGGTGCAGAAAATTGAAACCGAATCTGGCAAAGCCATCGAAAACTCAGGAGTCAGCGCCGATCTTGTCCTTGAGACCTTATATGAATCCCAGCTTTCGGTTAACCGCATTCTGCGCATTTCAAAATACCGGCCGGAGTGAAGACGAAATTTTTTTCAGTGCTGTTAATCGGATATTTTTTATGAGAATCTGCTCCTGTTCAGTGGTAGATTTCTGTT
Organism: Candidatus Rifleibacteriota bacterium; assembly: GCA_028691595.1. Lineage (GTDB taxonomy): Bacteria > Muiribacteriota > Ozemobacteria > Ozemobacterales > Ozemobacteraceae > Rifleibacterium. The sequence goes on along the minus strand of JAQUZA010000057.1, from coordinate 6,482 downwards.
GATTTTGCAGTCTGAGAGTGATATACTGCGGGGTACATCCCTGCTTCTGCCCATAAATGTGGTAGAGGCTGCAATTTATCCGAAGGGAGGTTTTCATCAGTGAAACCTTACGAAACTTTGTTCTTCACCGAACCCGGCATTGAAACTGAAGCCCTTGATGTTCTCATTGGCAAGGTAGAAAATGCTATCACCAAAAACGGTGGCCAGATCGAAAAGATCGACAAATGGGGCAGACGCCCCCTCGCTTACGCAGTTGAAAAACACATTGAAGGTAATTACGTTCTTGTGAATTTTCAGGCTACCGGCGAAGCCCTCAGAGAACTCGAAAGAACTTATCTGATCAATCAGACAATTCTTCGCTTCATGACCACCGTTCGCGGTCAGTAAGCCGGGTTTAACATGGCTGGCAATCTAAACAAGGTATTTTTGCTCGGTAATCTCACCAGAGACCCCGAATTACGCCATACTGCCCAGGGAACTTCGGTTGCCAACTTCAGTATTGCCGTAAATCGCACCTACAAAGGCAATGACGGCGACTTTAAAAAAGAAACCAGTTTCTTTAATATCATCGTCTGGGGCAAATCTGGCGAAAACTGCTCAAAATACCTGACTAAAGGCCGTCCGGTCCTGGTTGAAGGTCGCCTGCAGAACCGCAGCTACGAGACCCAGGAAGGCCAGAAACGCACCGTAACAGAAATCGTTGCCGATAACGTCCAGTTCCTCGGAACCGGTCGCGGCGATGCAGCAGAAGAAGGTGGCAGCAATGATGCCGGCTTCAGCGCTGACTTCAGCGGCCCGATGGGCGGCGACGATGACGCAGTTCCGTTCTAGAAACGGGCTTATTACTCAGTAACCACAATTCCAACGGAGGAAAAAAATGGCTGAATTTAAAAGACACAGACACAGAAAAGTCTGTCATTTCTGCAAAGATAAAGTGACTTTCATTGACTATAAAGATATCTCCCGCCTGAGAAGATATATCAACGATCGCGGCAAAATCACCAGCCGCAGATCAACCGGAACCTGCACTGCTCACCAGAAGCATCTTACCACTGCCATCAAACGCGCTCGCAATATGGCTCTGCTGCCATTCGCCAACGTCTGATAAATGAGTAATCCGACCGCCATAAGAACACTGGGTCTGGCTGTCATGGTGATAATCACCATGGCGGGGCTTGTTGCCGCCACCCAGCTTCCTCTTATCGGCGCGTTGATGCTCTCGGTAGCTGCAATCCCTGCATTCGTGATCATTCTGGCCTGGGGTGGCCTGTGGTTTCTGCTCTATTCGGCATTAACCCTGACCCTTACCAGTCTGATCGCCACGCCCTCGACAGCTCTGATGCTGGTGCCTCTAATTCTGATGCCGGCAGCTTTTCTCTATGGTTCTGTTAAAATTGGTCTCGCGCCCCTGGGGGCAATGTGTCTGGCACTTTTGTCGGCCACGCTGTTTTCAACGGGGATGTGGGCTATGACAAACGGAATCAGCAGTGAATCGCAGGAGCTGCTGCCGGTGCGTGAACAGTTTGCCCAACAGATTGCAGTAATTGAAAAACAATTCGATCAGCTCCAGGAAAAGGGCCAGGAAAGCCAGGAAGCAATTGAAACAGCACGCGAAAACCTTCGCGAAGTGTTTGATTACACCCTGTTGCTTATTCCTGCAACTTTTCTCTTTGTCTGGCATACGCTGACGCTCGGCATTTTTTATGCAGGGGCGCTGAAGCTGGCTCCCAGATTTGGCTATCAGATCTCCACCATGCCGCCTTTCACAGCCTGGCGCTTTAACTGGAATCTGATCTGGCTTTATGTGGCCGGTTGGATGCTCTATTATGTTGTCGGCAGCAACGAAAGTCTGCCGATGCATGAATTGGCACGCACCACCGGGGCCAATTGCCTGGCAATCAGCAGCATTTTCTATTATGTTGCCGGTTTGTCGCTGGTGTTTTTCATGTTCGAAAAATATAAGATAGGCTCGTTCGCACGCGTGGGCCTGTCATGTCTCGCTCTGGTTTTTACCCATGCTGTTGTCTGGTTCGGCATCATCGATGTCTGGGCTGACTTCAGAACCCCAAAACCGGCGCTGTTTCAGTCATCAGACGATTCTGACGACGAATTCTAACCACGATTAATACCCCAGGAGGAAGATAATGGACGTTCTCATGATCAATACCGTTCCCCGGGTCGGCAGGAAAGGCGAAATCAAGAAGGTAGCCGAAGGCTTCGCCCGCAATTTCCTGTTCCCGAGAAACTTTGCAATTCCCGCAACCGAAGGTGCCAAAAAACATCTCAATCTCATGAAGACCTCATGGGAAAAGCAAGCTCTGCGCGAAAAACAGGCTTTCCAGGATATGGCCGGCAAAATTGAAGGCCTCACCCTCAAGCTTACCCGCAAAGCCGGCGACAAAGGCCGCCTGTTTGGCTCGGTCACCAGCGCTGAACTTGCAGAAGAAATCGGAAAACTCGCTCATGTCGATATCGACAAGAAGCTTGTTGTTGCCGATCACATCAAAGAAACCGGCGAACACGATGTAACTATCCGCTTCACCGGTGACATCAAAGCCCGCTTCAAAGTGGTTATTACCGCCGAAGAAAAGCAGGACTGATTGCGTCATTAAAAGGTAGTGAACGGCCCAGGTGCCGTTCACTACCTTTTCTGTCAGCGCCTGATTCAGCCGGCAACCTGTTACGTCATATTTTGTCGTTGCGGGCAGGTTAATGTTGCATCTGGTATTGAATAAATATTCAGAACGCTTACAGGAGGGCTTGCATGTCTGACGTTTTTCATAAAGTTCCACCACACAGTCTTGAAGCCGAACAGAGTGTTCTCGGTTCGATGATGCTCAGCGAAGATGCGGTGGTTGCGGCCCTCGAAATTGTTGAGTCCGTTGATTTTTATCAGACCGCTCATCGTCATATTTTTTCGGCCCTCGTCGATCTTTTTAATTCACAACGGCCCTGTGACCTGATCACCATCCAGGAAGAACTGCGCAGCAAAGAACGTCTCGCTGAAATCGGCGGTGTCAGTTATCTTTCGCAACTGCTGAATGTTGTGCCAACCTCACGCAATGCCGAGCATTATGCGCGTATCGTCAAAGAAAAATCGATGCTGCGACGGCTCATCGCTCTTTCGGGCGAGTTATCGACCGATGCTTATGATCCGCAGGCACAGGCTGAGCAGCTTATAGATTCTGCAGAACAAAAAGTGCTGCAGCTGAGCCAGTTTAAGGTCACCCGCCCTTACATGCGGGTAAAAGAACTGGTTAAACCCACTTTCAGCTATCTTGAATCTCTTTACGAGAACAAACAGGCAGTAACCGGTGTGCCCAGCGGCTTTACCCGCCTCGATGAGTACACTGCCGGCTTTCAGAAATCTGACCTGGTGATTCTGGCTGCCCGACCGTCAATGGGCAAAACTGCTTTTTGTCTGAATATTGCCCAGAATGCCGCTTACCACGGTCGCGCCCCGGTTATGCTCTTCTCGCTCGAAATGTCGCATACCCAGCTGGTTACCCGTCTACTGTGTGCTGAAGCCAGGGTAGATGGTTCTAAAGTGCGGCGTGGCTACCTTGGCGACGAAGACTGGATGAAACTTTCGCTGGCCGCAGGGGTGCTTGAAGACACGCCCATTCTCATTGATGATACTGCCAACGCCAGTCTGCTCGAGATTCGCAGCAAGGCCCGCCGGGCTTATGCCCAGGACAAAATTGGTATGATTATCATAGATTATCTGCAGCTGATTTCCTGGTCAGGCTCTGAAAAGCCAGAAAGCCGTCAGCAGGAAGTTTCAGCTATTTCCAGAAATCTCAAGGGGCTTGCCAGAGAGCTGAACGTGCCGGTAATCTGTTTGTCTCAGCTTTCACGTGCTGTTGAATCACGAACCGACCGCCGCCCGATTCTGTCTGACCTTCGCGAATCCGGTGCTATCGAGCAGGATGCTGATGTCGTCATGTTTCTTTATCGCGACTGGTATTACACCAAAAAAGAAGAGAGCAAGGGCAAGGGCGAAGTTATTATTGCCAAACAGCGCAATGGCCCGGTTGGCAGTCTCGAACTGGCTTTTAATGAAAATTTTGCCAGATTTGATAACCTCGAGACCGTCTATAGCGAATACTGATGTTTGAAGCCCTCATTGCCGCCGATCATCGGCTGTTCATGTTTCTCAATGGCGTTATGGTAAACGGTTTTCTCGACTGGTTCATGCCATTCATTACCGATGCAAAAACATGGATGCCATTTGTACTGCTGGCCTGGCTGATCATGGTCAGCCGCGGTGGCCGGCGATTGCAGATACTCGCTCTTGCCCTGCTACTTTCAGTCGGCTTCACAGACCTTTTTTGTGCCCGCGTTGTTAAAAAGGCAGTCGGAAGGGCCCGACCCTGTTCGCTTGCACAGACCGATGGTTTTAAATGCCGATTGCTGCTGCCTCTTAAGACCAGCAAATCCTTTCCGTCGAATCATTCCGCCAATACCGCGGCATTTGCGGTTACCACCCTGATGATTTCAGGGTTTTACGCCGGCCTGCCTTTGCTGCTGCTTGCATTTATTGTAGGTTATTCACGCATTTACGTGGGGGTTCATTTCCCGATCGATGTGCTGGCCGGTTGGCTTATCGGTGCTTTTATTGCCTGGGTCGTTTGCCGCGCCATATTGAAGCGCGTTTCCCTGGTGCCTGTTCAGCAAGAATCAGCTTCAGCCGGGGGGCAGGAGCAGCAACCCTCTTAAAATGAAAATTCTGCAGATAATTAATGCTCTTACCCTTGGGGGCGCACAGTTTGTAGTGCTCGATCTGGCGCGCCGGGCACGCTGTGAGGGGCATGATGTTGAGATAGCCTGCTTCCGCGACGGGCCGCTCGGTGAGATACTGCGTCAGGAAGGCTTCGTCGTTCATATCCTCGGGGAAAAAATGCTCGATCTGCCTGCTTTCGTGCGACTAATGGCGTTGATGCGAACCTTCAGGCCGGAAATCGTTCATTCTCACCTTTTCAGAGCCAGTTTCTGGGCAAGAATTCTTTGTCTGCTGTATCCTGAGGTTAAGTTAGTTACCTCGGTGCATGGCTATGAAACCAGAACTTTTCATCGCCTTGAAAAGCTGATGAGCAGGCTGTCTGATTTTATCATTTTCCCGAGTCGTTATCTGCGTGATTGGTATAGAGGCAATATTCGCGCCCTTAAAGCCGAAGAATGCCGCGTTATCTACCCGGGTGTTAATATCAGGCCTATCAAAGAGCCCCAGGTTAAAGAGAGCCTGATAAAAATTGGTACCCTTTCGCGTCTGCATCCGGTGAAGGGCATCGACAGGCTTTTGCATGCCTGCGCCCTGCTCAAGACGCGATCGGTTAAATTTGTTTTGCTGATTGGTGGTGAAGGCCGGCAGCGCACCGAATTGCAGGCACTGGCTGCAAAACTTGAAATCGCCGACGAATGCCGGTTTGTGGGTCAGGTCAGCGACCAGCGTGAATTTCTTGATCAACTCGATATATTCGTGGCCGCGTCACGCCAGGAAGCATTTGGAATTCACGTCTGCGAAGCCATGGAAAGAGCTTTGCCCATTGTCGGTGCCGGGGTGGGTGGTATTCCTGAACTGGTAGAAAACCAGAAAACCGGCTTGTTGTTCGCTGCAGAAGATGTAACGGCTCTGGCTGACAGCCTCGAAAAACTGGTCGCTGACAAAGAATTTAGACTGCAAGCCGGCAAACTCGGTAGAGAAAGAGTCGAAGCCTCTTTTAACCGGCAGATTGGTATCGAAAAGCATCTCGAAATTTTTTCGCTTCTGACTCAACGGCCAGGGCATGTGCATTTTGCCGTGTCATCGTCGGAGCTGGGCGGGGGTGAACGCCTGGCGCTTGGCCTGATGAAAAGTCTTGTCGGGCGAGGGTGGCGTGTCAGTGCAACCTGTGCCGGCACGCCCCTTTCTACAGAGATCGAAGCCCTTGGCATTGAATGTTCAGTCGCTTCGGTGGGCGTTGAAGGCATTTTTTATCTGACAAAACTGCTGCGCGATATTTTGTGTCTGCGGCCAATGGTGGTCAGTTCTCATCTCAACCGATCCAGTCTTTTTGCGGGAATTTTGGGCAGAATTGCCCGGCTGCCAGTTGTGTCGCACGTTCATGGCCTCAACCAGAAAGTTTATTATCAGTTGAGCAATCGTCAGATTGCCGTTTCTGATGCAGTGGGCAACCATCTTCTCGCTCAGGGAATGAACCCTGCCGGTCTTGTCATTATCAAGAACTGTATACAAGCTGCTGCGGTTGGCCCACGGCCGGCCCCGACGGGAGCTCTTCAGGTTGCCATAACCGCGAAACTTCATGCAAACAAAGGGCATAGCTGGGCACTTGAAGCAATCAGCCGGCAACCTGATCTCTGTGGAATCGGCAGCATTCATATTCTTGGCGATGGCCCCGAACGACAGAATCTTGAAAAACAGTGCAGCGTTGGCCCTCTCAAAGACCTGGTTGTGTTTCATGGCTTCGTGGCCGAACCTGATC
>JAQUZA010000617.1 GCA_028691595.1 Candidatus Rifleibacteriota bacterium | reverse complement strand
CAGAGCTGAATATCGCCAGGATGTCTTCAAAACCGTCTATCGGCGAGCCTATGATACCGGTATCACTGACAAACTGCCAAACCGGGTAAAACTCGGAACTAACATCTTTGTCAGAGACTACATCACAGCAGACGACGTAATTACCTCGAGAAAAATCTGGATTTCAAACTTCATCCAGCTATCTCCGGTTATTGATGCCAATATCAGAACCGAACTCGCGGTGATCAACTCTCCCACCCCGCCCCGCCCCTCAGGCCTTGAAGCAAAAACAGACTGCGTCGGGCCCCTGGTTTCTGCAACTACGGGTTTTGAAAAAGCGGTTCCAGATGAGAATAACGACTATACCGATGACAAAGACTACTGGTTCATGGTTGAAAACGCGCCCTACTTCGATGCAAACGAAGTTAACATCGGTAACGTTGGCGACGATCTGAACAGTAACGGAACCGTTGGTCAGTTTCCTAATACCATTCAAAAATCCAGTATCAGATACTACTGGAAAGTTCTTCAGACACACGACCGCTTTGGTGCAGAAATTAAACCCATCCCTTCCACCATCCTCGACATGGAGGGAGACGGTGTCTCAGGCGACTATCTATTCCTGTTTCCTCCCGGGGCAGGCAAATACCGGGTCGGTGTCAAGGTTGTCTATAGATATTAAGACTATCGCGACCTGCCGGTTGGCGCGCTTTCGGGGCGCAAAGGCGATGTTCTCAAACCACCTTTAACCGAAGCACCCCTTGTTGCTGATGGCCAGGATGCCAACAATTATTCCTGGGCTGAAATCAGCATAAAACAGGTTCCCCCGGTCATTTCACCCCAGGACCGCGGGGTAATAATGAGCGGTATTTACAATTCAGCAAACACGGCAGATGGCATGCTTGCCAAATTCAAACCGGGTCCGAAAGCCCTGGGTTATGGTTGTAACAATGCCGCCTATGGCAACGAATCCTGCAAACACACATTCTGCAACCCCACAAATACAAACCTGGCACCGACAACCTTCATTCTTGACGGCCGCAGTCTGGTTCCGAACAAAGCAGTTCAGAATTCTGACGGTACGTGGAAATTTGAGTATGCTGACCCACCGTCTTATTGGGGCCTCAGGCTCAGAGAATCGAACTATAATCTGGCACGAGGCGTAAACCGCGTTGCTTCAATGACCAGCGAGCTTCCTCCGAGGCCAACAGATAAAGACCTTATTCCGGGCAGCGAAGTATGGGTTGGCGGTCTCTCTGTCACCTGGAAATCTGAACTCAAGCGTGGCAGCGAAATCATTATTGATCGCCAGATCAACACCTCTATGGCAGTATTGCCCCTTACCCAGCTGAGGCAGCTTTTTCCTGTGCCTTCTGAGCCAGGCAGTTATACCTTAAGTGTTGATTTCAGGCGCACCTATCGCTACCAGATCTATCAGGAAGTCTATCGACGTGTGGGCAGTAACCTCATTAAAGAAACCAAACCAGTACCAAGGGTTGTTAACATGCGTATCTGGTCTGATGCAGAAATTCTGGTAACCGACAACACCCCGCCAGACAAATTTTATGTCAATCCATTTTCTGTTATCAGCAATGCCTCTATCAACCCGCTTTCTCAGGCATACTTTATCAACAACGACATTCTTTATGGCACCACCGGAGAATCGCTTAGCGGTGCTCAATCGCCCCGCAGCCCAACTCCTGATAAACTGGTTTTCGTGGTTGGCGACAACAACCCTCTGGCAAACAGTGCTATCGGCAACCCGGGGCGCGACATTTATCATTCTGGCGTTGTGGGTGTTGGCAGCAGACTCAGAGTCAGTCACAACCTTGCAAACCAGATGGCTACCTTTTCTTACGACACAGTTCATGGTGTAATGCCCCCCGAAGTTGCGCCCGGCACTACTATGACCACAGATCAGGCAAGGCAGAGACGCAAATATTCGAGCGGCACAGGTTCCGACTCGAAAATTACCTCAGAGGCAATAAGTGGTGAAGCTGAGTTTGATACCCTTACCGGCACATCCGGCATGTATAACAAAAGCTTCTCTTACCGTGTTTACACAATTAAGACCAGCGATCTCACAGACTTCAGCCGCGAACTGGCGAAAGATGCAAATAACATATGGGGCTACAATGGTGCCTGGACCGGGATGATGCACCCCCAGCGTGCTAACAACAGCTCCGGGTACAAGAACCTCGAATTTGGTCTGGCCTGGCGGGAATCCTGCTTCAGCCTGGCTAACGATCTCAGTATTCTGCCACAGCGCAGCGGCCAGATTGTTGTCCGTGACAACGATAGGCCAAACGCCTTCATCAGAGCGAGCCAGGACAAATACGTCGACACTCTCTTCATGGCACCCAACAACATCGAAACGACTACTGGTGCCATCCCTCCTGCCTGGGTAAGATTCTCAACCCCGGGCATGGTCGATGCAATCAACAACGGCCCGGAAAATTGGGACAGAGATGACAACACTGCCGCTTTTGCCCCGATATTCAGAACAGCCGTCGGCCAGGTTACCAAGCTTCTCTTCCCCCCCGGCCGCGAACTTGAGGTTGACGTGCCGGTACGCTTCGATATTCTGGCGGCAGATAATGCCGGTGGGGTAGCGACCC
>JAQUZA010000616.1 GCA_028691595.1 Candidatus Rifleibacteriota bacterium | reverse complement strand
TCTGGGAAGATTGCGACGGATTTCCCAGATGAGGCGTTCTGAAGCGTCAACTCTGCTGCCAGCGAGATTCAGACTTGAATTCAATGCTTCAAGAGTCATTTCCCAGGGGGCGCGACGTTCGACTGTTTCGGCCAGTGGAAGCATCATCAGTTCTTCCCAGGCTTCAAGGTCGTGAAGTTCGTTTTTGTTCAAGCTGATGCCCAGAGCTCTTTTAAGTCTCAAACCTTCACAGGCCGGCAATCTGAAACCTGCCTGCCTGGCAGCATTAATTGTTCTTTCAAGCGGTTCTTCAAAAAGACCGGCGTTGGTTATGCCAAGCCAGCGAAGTGTCAGCAGACCAATAAAATTGTTAAGGCAGCAGTTCGAGCTGTCAATCTGCTGCAAAATCTGTTCGGGGTCAACACGACCCGTTACTCTTGCCTCATAAAGTTTTTTCAGATGCAGGTAAAAGGGCGGGTAAAGAATTGACGACCGGGCCACTTTATCAAAATGCTGTCTGGCTTCCTGCAGGCATTCAGGGCTGCCATTCTGTATGAGGGCGACAAAGTAGAAAACATCGGCCAGCGAGTGAAAGCCGGCCAATTTTTTCTTGCGCGATTTGCGCATTTCCCTGAGTGCGCTTCTGAAGGCCGGCAAAGCCGCATCCTGACCATGAAAAAGAAAAAGAAGCATTGCCTGCAGGCCCTCTGTTTCAGGGGATTCTGCAACTTCAAGGTAGGTTTTGGCCCTCTGAAAATCACCCTGGAGCAAAAGGCGTTCTGCAATCACATGTGAGCCATATTGCAGAAAAAGCTCTGATTTAAGCCATCTGGGGTGCATAAAATACTTGAAAAATGCGCATTCGTGATCAGAGAAACTCTTCTCAAAGGTTAGAACGCTTAGACTGTGAATCTCATTGAGAATGCTTATCTGTGATGATTCGGGCAGTAACTGAAAATGGCTTTCATTGAACGGAAAAACAAGTCTGGCCGTCAGGGTGAAGATCGCATCGCTTTTTTCTTCGAGATAACTGAAATCAGGAAACTCGTCGAATTCCTGAACACCAATGTAATAAGAAGTTATCAGGGCTCGTTCTGTTTGAGAGGTGTAGCGGGCCTGATAAGCATATTCAGAGGTTGTTATCAGCTGGTTAACTGCGTAGACGAGATCTTTGTGCAGGCCCTGAGTAAGGGGCCAGGCAAAGGCCTGATCAATATACTGCGGATTCAAAACAAAGCCGGGGGGGACAGAAATCAAAAAACCCTGCAGGCAGAGCTTTTGCAGAACAGTCTCGAGTTGTTGTCTCGAAAAAGTATCTGGAATGATTTTTTCGCGGCTTAGTCTGTTAAGAAGCCAGCTCGCAAGGTAGGAGTCAAATGTTGAAGCGTAGAGCAGCTGCAGAGAACAAAGCAGTTTTTCGTAATCCTGCAGATCGTTGAATAAGACGGCTTCTTCCATCATGGAAGCTGAACCGGCTGAATTTTGTTGTTTCATTTTGATTTGTCTCTGCGTGTGATTAGTTTTGTTTGCATCTACGCCCGGCTTGCATATGGTCGCAGTAGGTTGTGAGTTAAAAGCATGCCCTGAGTAAGGCCCCGGGGCATGCCCCCGATAGTCATTCTCCGGAGTATATCTGTATGCTGCGCTCGTTTTGTTTCGTGATGATTTCTTTGAGTTCATCTACAGAAAAGCGGGTGAATTTACCATTTTCTATAAGTGTTTCGCCATGAACCATAGAAAAATCGACAGTATCTACTGCGCAGAATACCAGAGCGGCAAGCGGGTCGGTTGAACTGCCGGCCTGACGAAGGCTGTCAAGCCTGAAGCCAACGATGTCCGCTTCGTATTCAGGTTCAAGCAAACCGATGTCGTCTCGGCCCAGAACTTTGGCACCACCCAGAGTTGCAACCTTGAGTGCTTCGCGGGCGGTAATGCAGTCGGCGGTTTTAAGAACACGCTGTAGAAGCATGCAGTTGCGAACTTCAAGCATCATGTTTGACGAGTCATTGCTGGCGCTGCCGTCTACGGCCAGACTGACGGGAACATTGGCTTTGAGCATTTCAACGATTGGCGCAATGCCTGAGGCCAGACGCATGTTGCTGGTGGGGCAATGAGCTACGCCGCCCTGGGCTTTTCCCATGGCCACTACTTCGTCTGCCGACATGTGAACGCAATGAGCATAAAAAGAATTTTCGTCCATCCAGCCAAGTTCTTCCATGAGTTTGAATGGTCGGACTCCGAATTCTTTGATGCAGAATTCTTCTTCATCTTTGGTTTCAGCCAGGTGGGTGTGAGCTTTAAGGCCTTTGCTGGTGGCGTATTTTTTTGCTTCGATCATCAGTTCTTTGGTAACTGAGAAGGGTGAACAGGGAGCAACGATTATTCTCGTCATTCCGCCACGGCCGCCTTCATGAACCTTGCTTACCAGTTCGTCGGTTTCTTTCATGATCACGTCTTCGGTCTGCACAACCGAATCAGGTGGTAGACCACCATCTTTCTTCGACCTCGACATACTGCCACGGCAGAGATGAAAGCGCATGCCGGTTTTTCTCGCGGCTTCGACCTGCTTGTAATAAAGGTTTGACTGGCCGCCCGGCACCAGATATGAATGATCTACAGCC
>JAQUZA010000056.1 GCA_028691595.1 Candidatus Rifleibacteriota bacterium | reverse complement strand
GACGCAAAAAAAGAAGATCAACCCCAGTCACAGCATTTTTAAGCACGATCTCTGGGAAATCATCGGCCCCGAAATCGAAGCCCTGGCCGACAGCTGGTCAAAAGTTAAAGAAACGACCATGGGCGACTCCATAGGCCGCGAAGAAGATGATGAGCCGGTCATGAGGGCCAAACCAGGGCATATTCTTTCTTCCATGGTTGAGATTCAAGACAAAAAAGAGCTTGAAACGGCCATTCAGGCCCTTAAAGGGCGCGATGCCAATTTTTCTCCTGACGAGTTTCTCGAGAAGTTCAGAGCGGTGTTTCAAAAGGTTCACCAGGCCTGTTATGACCATAATATCGAAACCATTCAGGCTATGGTCTCTGATGCTCTTTATGAGCAGTTTCGCTGCCGTGTCGATGAACAGAAAGAGGCCGGCATCAAATTCAAATGCCTCAGTACCGACCTGCACACGGTTCGTATGGCCAGAATAAGCTCTGACAAAAGTTTTGACGAGATTCACGTTCTGGTTCGCGGTGAAGTAACCGAAACCGCGATTGATATTGTCACAGGCGAGACCTTAAATGCCGAAAACCAGAAGCAGAAGATCAGCGAATTCTGGTCATTCATTCGCCGCCCCTCAGCGAAAACCCTCAAAAAACCGGGGCTCCTCGAGGGCAGTTGCCCAAACTGCGGCAACCCGATAAGCATCGGCCAGGCCACTATCTGCCCGGTCTGTTCTTCCTTCATACGCTCCGGTCATTATGACTGGGTAGCCTCAAAAATAACACAGGCATGCGAATGGGAATACGCTAACCCAAGACTGGTGCCGGGCTGGAACGATCTGGTTGCCTCTGACTCTGACTTCACCATTCATCAGATCGAAGACCGCTGTGCTGTCGTCTTCTGGATGCTCAGACTGGTTGAACGCAAGCGCATCATGGAACCGCTATTGCGCTTCGCCACTGATAAATGCTGCGAAACTTTTCAGTTTGGTTTAAAAGGCATACTCAGCTACACCTACATGGAAAACGTATCGTTTGCATCTGCTACCCTTAAGGCGATAACCGCCGGCGAAAACCGCAGCCGTCTCTACGTTCTTGTTGTCTGGAGCGGGATTCCGGTAACTTTTACGCCCCAGGGGCGCCAGCCGCAGATACACCGCTTCAGCAAGCCGCGGCGCGATGTTCTGGTTTTTGTGCGCCAGAACGGCATGAAAACTAATCAGAACAACACTCTCAGCAGCGCACACTGCAGCAAATGCGGCGGACCACTGACCTCCAACTTTGCCATCACCTGCAACTACTGTAACGCAATACTCAACGATGGCTCTGAATGGATACTTGAAAAAATAATAAACGAACGCAGCCAGGAATTTATCGACATCATCTGTCAGAAGCAGCGGCTGGCCAAAAAAGTCGTCGATGACATCAAGAAAGAAAAGCAGGAAAAACAAACCTTCCGCTCAGGCCGGGATCTGGTAACCATGTCAGCCCAGATGCTTCTCGCCGATGGTAAAATCGACGATGCCGAGCTCTTAACCCTCAAGAAGTTCGCCGATCGTTTCGAAATGCCTGAAAATTCACTTCAGGGCATCATTGAAGCCGTAAAGCAGGGAGAACTGTTTATTCCCCAACCGGAAGACCGCAGAGAAGCTCTCGCCCTGCTTGAAGCTGCGGTCAGCATGGCCCTTGCCGACGGCGAAATAGCGGCTGAAGAAAAGAATTACCTCGACGCACTGGTTAAGAAGTTTGGCTACACCAGAATTGAACTGAATATGGCCATCAAAAAAGAAGAACGCCGCCATCTTGAAGAAAAGAAAGCCGAAGAAATACGCCTGCGCAAACAGAGCAATCAGGCACCCGGGTAATTACCGGCTTTGAGATTTAAAGCTTCGCTTTCTTTTTCTTTGGTTTCGGTTCGGGCAGTTCGCGGGCGGTGATTTTAACCAGTTCGGTGAACCACTCACGGTCTTCGAGGCGGTCTTCGATCACAAAAGAGGGCTTTGCGCCAGGGTATGCCGGAGCTTCGGTAACTTCACCGATATGGGCCCTGCCACCGGGGGTCGGCTTGACAAAGCAACGGTTATCGCAGATCAGCAGCACAACTTTGTTGTCATAATAAACCGCATACTCGCCGAACATTTTGCGGTAACTGATGCGATCGCGACATTCGATCTGGTCAACGATAAATTCAACATAATCAGCATCACTGGCCATTATAACTTACCTCCCGGGAAATTGGGGATTTACGACTTCGCTGAGCTTCTATTCGATTTCGACGACGGTTGTAAAATCTGTTGGCTCACTGCCAGTTGCAAAGTCTGCCGGTTTTCCGGCCGGAATTTCATCGCCAATAATAATCCGGCGTTGTCTGTCATTCTTTTTAAATCCTTCAATGGCTTTTTTTGCTGCTTCAAGCGTAGAATTATTGACAGGCAGGCCATGTCGATCAGCTTGGTCAGTTTTTCCGGAGAGCTTAAGCAAGAACTGGTAAGCTTCAGGGGCCTCTCTTTTTATGATATTTCTAACCTCTTTGAGATCGATCTTTCGCTCTAGGCCCGGCTGAAGAGCAAGAAATCCTACCACCAGCATCTCCAGAAATATGAACATGGCAAAGATAAAAAGAGGCTTGAAGAAACTACGAGTTGCAGTGCGATTTTGCCAGGAAAGGGAAAACAGAAAAATTCCGGCAGCTATCAGAGCAATATCCTGCTCAGGTTCAAGCAAATAAATGAGGCCGGCAAAACAGAGCCCGGTGACCAAAAATACAATCATACAAAAAAGCCACCACAGGGCTGCAAAGAATGAGAATTCTGCCGATTTTTCACGGGCAGAAATATTGCCTGAAGAATTGTCAGGGCAATTTTCATCAGGAAGGTCATTCTTGCATTCATTAAACATATTTTGTTATTCACTATATCCAGGCGCAATTAAAGCTCAGGGTGCCGGGTCAAGATTCAAGTTTGCCAGACGCTTCAAATAGGCATGACGACGAGCCACGTAAGCGCTGCGATTTTCACCGAAAGGCAGGTATTCTGACACCTGGTAGCCAGATGCAGACATCTCGACCTTTGTCTTGTCGGCCAGGCCTTTAAGAAACCCAAAACAAACCTTATCACGTTGCTGCTGGCCCAATCTGGCGATAATGGCCTTTAAAAGTAACGGATCATGGGTACCTACGTCAAATGGTCTGCCCGATGCAAGCAGTTGTTCGGCCAGTGTCAGAAAACGCTTTTGAATCTGGCCAAAGTCTTCAATATCTCCCTTATATGCGCCTTTAACCAGGCGAATTTTTAAACCGGCTTCAAGACAGGCGCTTATGTCTTCAGAGGTGCGTTCAAGATATGCCTGCAGGGCCAGCACTGTCTTAAACCCTTTCATTGATGCATTTTTTGCAATTTCACAAACTGCCTGGACCGAAGGGGTGCCCTCAATGTCAATTTCGATCACCAAACCTGCATGCTCGGCTGATTTAAACAATCCATTAAGGTGTTTCTCGGCAATTGAATAGGAAAAAGTGAGACCCAGTGCAGAAAGTTTAATGGCAAGAGAAGCATTTAATCGTTGATTCTTCAAACCATCAAGAGCCGTGAGATAATTTGCCGCGTTTTCAGAGGCCTGGCTTTCATTTCTGGCATATTCACCAAGATGATCAAATGTAACCAACATCCCGGAAGCACAGCGTTCTGAAGCACAGTTAAGGGCTGAAGAAAGGTCAGGGAGCGCCCAGCGACTATCATCGGCAATTCTGTTCATCTGTACCCCCAGAAAATTCCTTTGCATCTTCATGTTAACACAACCGCAGTGAGACACAATAATCCATGTTATTATAGTATTTTTCCACAAGTTTTGTTACCAGCCAAAGGCAGTTTTCAACGCAACTCAATATCCAGTCTGCAACTTCATTATCAAAATCCACCTCCAATTGAGATTTTCAACACTTTTTAACCGCCCGTTGCATTACAGGTTTAGCTCTGCTAGGCTGACAGCATGAAAAAAGTTCTGCTGCTTATTTTAAGTTTAACCTGGTTCACTTCCGGCTCTCTCATGGCCCTTGAAGTTGAAGAGAAGCCGTTTCCGCCTTTTTATGTGCGGAAAGTGCCAATCGGCGAGGCTTTTACGCCTTTTGAGTTTGTTGATCTCGATGGCAGAACCTGGTCAAACAGGCCTTATTTGCCGAAAGCCATGCTCATTCTTACGGGCAGCTGGGCGTTGCGGCACGATCTGCGGAAATGGGCCGAGCATGCCAGCATGCGTTACCTTCTGGCTGCTGATATTATCTGGGTTTATAACCCATGCAATACCGAGTTTGCTGACCACCGCAAGCGCATTGAAGATCATTTCAAAGATTTTAAAACTGCCGTACCGGTGGTCATCGACGAGCATTCGATTATTGGGCGCAGCCTGAAAATTGATTATGACATACCGACAATCATAGGTATCGATCGTTTCAACCGCCTGGCTTTCTGCCACGAGTCACCCTTCAACAAGGCCGGCCAGGAAAAACTTTATGCGCTGGTGCGCACCCGGCTGCTGAAATAACTTTCAGGGTTGTTGACCGCAGGCAACGGTCGTTCTTTCGGCTTCAGCTATAAAACGGCCACTGGCAAATTTAATGCCAATAAGGCCGAGGGGCGAAGTAAAAACAATAGCCAGAACCGCGATTGCCAGAATAATCGAGCCTTCGGCCATGCCGTTATTCATGGCCACACTGCCCAGCGCTGCCTGAGTGGTGGCTTTGGGCAGATAGGCCATAATGCAGAGCAGGCGCTCATTGCGCGACATTTTTCTGAATGAGGTCGCGACCAGAACACCAAGAGATCTAAAAATCAGGCCGATGCATATGGCAATCAGACCCTTGAAGCCTGCACCAGCAGCAACCGAACCTTCGAGCGACAGCCCGATCAGCACGAAGAGAATTATTTCGGCAAAGACCCATATTTTGCCAAGTTTTGCGGCAATTTCATGCGCGATTCTCTCAGAGCGCTGCAGCATGATGAAGCCGATGGTCATTACCCCCAGCAGAGCCGCGATATGAAAAAGATTGCCAACTTCTGCCAGCATGAGCGCACAGCACAACAGAATCAACGTCTTTTCGGTAGCACGAATTTTCTGGTAGCGCTTATCGAGCCATTTAACCAGAAGAAGACCTGCAACAGCACCAACTGCCACGCCTGCAAGTATCGACACAGGAACTTCAAGGAACGACCTGACAAGACTGGCCCCAGGCCTGGTTGCCATGCCTAAAAAGGCCGAGAACATGGTGATCGCCAGAACATTATCAACTGAGCAGCCGGCAAGAATTATGGTTGGCACACCAGTATTCATGGCCGCCTGATGCTGCCTGAGATCGAGCATCGCCGGAACGGTCACCGCCAGTGAAACCGCCGACAGCATGAAGGCGGTCAAGCCGGCAACCTGCCAGGCAAAATTAAACAGATACATAAAAACGAAAGTCAGAGCAATACCTTCAAACAGGCATGGAATGAGAGACATGAAGATCGAAGTTTTGCCCGCAGTCTGCAGGTTTTTTCTACTGATACCGAGCCCGGCCCTGAGCAGAATTACAATCAGGGCCAGCGACTTTAAGAATGGTGAAATATCCCAGAGCAGCTGCGGAACCATCGGCTTGATAGTTAAACTGCACAGAATGCCGAAAGCTACCATACCCAGAACATTCGGTAGGCGCAGCTTTTCGAACAATCTGGCAAAACTCCAGCCACCCAGCAGAATTATCACCGCAATCGTATTAATAGTCATAATTTCAGCCTTCTCGTCGTAGATTATGGGTTATAAAAATTTCAAAGATTTTGTTGGCCAGACTTTAATCCCGGTGCAACCCGGCCTGTTAAAATAAAAAACTCCTGCGCAGATTCATTACGCAGGAGTCATCAGCTGTTTAAGGCGGTTAAAGGCGAACTCCATCGCCGGCTGCAATAATACCGTCACCCTTCGAAATTGTCAACGCTCATCAACCGCCCTCAGCAATTCTCGGTCAAAATGTCGCATTGGACGAGACCTTCATTTGAGAATTGCGAGGCAAGAAGACGGGATTGCTTTTCTGGAAGCTTGTGAGCGAAGCGAATCGCTGAAAGAAAAGCAACCCGGCTGATAGGCCGAAGCTGCACCTAAAAAAGAGAGACTCGTTTATAAAAACAACTGTTGATGTGTGGTTTGGAACTCCCCGAGAATTGATAAACCGCGCTCAGTCTATATTTGTGGGAGCCAGAATTATTTGCCGGTTACAAGTCGAATACCCGATTCTTCAATGGTGAGCAGACCTTTTTTGTAGAGGCCCCCAACCGCTTTTTTGTAATTCTTTTTGCTGACCCCGAAAAGAGCAGAAACCTCTTCGGCCGGGCTTTTGTCGGTAATGGCAATAAAACCACCAGCAGCCTTCAATTTTTCAAGAATCTGACCACCGATATCAATGATCTTTTCGTAGCCGGGCTTGTGCAGATACAGGTCTACACGGCCATCTTCGCGAATATTCTTCACATAGCCGGTTGTTGTCTCGCCAATCTTGAGCGCCCTGAAAACATCGTTCTGGTAAATAAAACCCAGAGCCTTATTATTGATTACCGCACGATAGCCAAGATCGCTCTGATCGAAAATCAGCAACGAAACTTCATCATCGAGCTGCAGTCGGCCCGGTGTAGTGGTCAGGTATTTGTCAAGATTGGTGGTACCGATCATACTGCGGGTTCTCGGGTCAAGATGTACAAAAACAATGTATGAATAACCCTTAACCATTTTTTCCTGCTGCTCTTTGAGCGGCACGAACAAAGGCTTCGGCATGCCCCACTCAAGAAGAGCCCCGCTGGCCGTAACGCTGGAAACCTTCATGAGCGCGGCCTCACCAGGCATTGCCAGCGGCCGGCGCATGCTTGCGACTACCCGTCCTTCGGCATCAGGAAACAAAAAAACATCGACCTCGGAACCGGGATCTACCGCTTTGGTTACATCCCAGCCGGGCAACATCAGCTCACCAAGCTGACCGCCATCAACATATATTCCGGCGGCAACACAACGGGTTACCTTAAGTTTATTAAACGTTCCTATGGTTGCCATGTCAATCTCCATGCACCCTGCATCTGAATTTTCGGCATTTTACCATATAAACAGCCTTTGAATCCGGCATTTTTTTTGTGCATTGTTTTTTAACTGATTTTAAGTTAAAATGGCCCGCAATAAAGCGTACCCCAAATAGTTACAGCGGAGGAAACTCTCCAAATGAGTCTTTTAGATAACAACAGGTTGATCTGGCCCTCATTTTCGCAACAAATGCATTCAGGCTGGTGGAAAGGTGCAGCTGCAAGTCTCAAATCAGACAGGGCAGAGTGCGCCGAATTGCTTGGCAACCTTTCGTCACCGGTTTTTGCCGTTCTCAAAGATGGCGAGATCTGCCTGACCAACCAGGGAGACATCTCTTTTGATCTTTCAACCCGCCCTTCGGGTGCGCTTCCATTGATGGGTTTTTCGGCTGCATCCATCCTCGAAAATCTTGGTGATGCGTCGTTTTGTCATGACCATGGTTTAAAATACGCTTATGTAGGCGGTTCAATGGCTCATGGCATCAGTTCGCCCGAAATAGCCATTCAGCTTGGCCGACACGGCATGCTTGGTTTCATCGGTGCTGCCGGCGACTCACCTGCCAAGGTCGAAAAGGCAATTCTCCAGATGAAAAGCCTCAAAGACCCGGTTCCATTCGGCTTCAATCTTATTCACAGCCCCAACGAAAAAGGCCTCGAAGATGCGATCGTCGATCTGTATCTAAAACATGAAGTCAGACTCGTTGAGGCATCTGCCTTTCTGGCCATGTCACTGCCACTGGTTCGTTACCGCCTTGCAGGCATTCATGAAGATGCCGATGGCCGCATTGTTACCCCTAACCGGGTAATCGCCAAAGTCAGCCGGGTCGAAGTGGCCAGCAAATTTTTCGCCCCACCGCCCGACAAAATGCTGCAGAAACTTGTAGAAAGCAAAGTGATTACCGAACAACAAGCCAGATTGGCAGCTAGAATACCAGTTGCCCAGGATATCACTTCAGAAGCAGACTCGGGCGGTCACACCGATAACCGGCCTGCCGTTTCATTACACCCGACGATGATAGCCCTCAAAAACCGTATGCAGGCCGAACACAATTACGGCATACCCCTCAGGGTCGGTTTTGGGGGCGGCACAGGCACCCCGGCTTCGGCTGCTGCAGCCTTCACCATGGGCGCCGCCTATCTGGTAGTCGGTTCAGTACATCAGGCCTGCGTTGAATCAGGCACCTCGGATGCCGCCCGTCTGATGCTTGCCAACGCCGGTCAGGCAGACATTGCCATGGCCCCTGCCGGTGACATGTTTGAAATGGGCGTGACGGTTCAGGTTCTAAAACGCGGCACAATGTTTGCCATGCGCGCTCAGAAGCTTTATGAGCTCTTCCGTCGCCATGAAAGCCTCGAAGCACTGCCGGCCGCTGACCGCCAGATGCTCGAAAAAACAATTTTCCAGGATACCATTGATAACGTTTGGGCCGGCACAGCCGAATTCTTCAGGCAGCGCGACCCTTCACAACTCGAAAAAGCCAACAACGACCCGCATCATAAGATGGCGCTGGTGTTCAGGTGGTACCTCGGGTTGTCGCCGCGCTGGGCAGTTGCCGGCGAAGAAAACCGCAAGGTTGATTACCAGATCTGGTGCGGCCCGGCCATGGGTGCCTTCAACGAATGGGCAAAGGGCAGTTTCTTCGAAAAGCCCGAAAACCGCAAGGTTGTCGATGTGGCAATGAATCTGCTCTATGGCTCAGCCATTGAAATGCGCCTGACACAAATGCGCAACCAGGGTCTGAATTTTGCAGCCGCTCTCAACGCTGTCGCCCCCCAGACCATTGAGAATATCCGCAGCAGAATCTGAAATTTCCATGTCCGCTATGTCCGCGATCAGGCTGGCACCTGAACAGGTTATGGTGCGGGTTGTCGATGCGAAAAATCTCGACCGCTATCGGGCCAGGCTTGTTACCTGCCTGAGCACTGAAGACCTGGCCCGCCTTGATCGTTATTCCAATCAGGCGGCCGGGGCAATGTTTCTGGCGGCGCGTGCCGCACTGCGTCTACTGCTCGGGCAGATTCTCGCCACCGCGCCTTCAGAGGTGCAAATAGCGACCATGGAACATGGAAAGCCTTATCTGCCTGCCTGCCCGCAACTTTTCTTCAATATTTCCCACAGTCGCAACATAGCTCTTATAGCGATAGCCAGGCACCCCGTCGGCATCGATGTCGAATTTCTGCGGCGACCGGTTGATTTTGCTGCGGTCATGCGGCGTTTTTTTTCTGAAGACGAACGTTACGACTGGCAGCTGAACAGTGTTCCAAACCCACAGGCGGCTTTCTTTCGCGGTTGGACACGCAAGGAAGCCATATTGAAAGCCACCGGAGAGGGTATTGCCGGCCTGGGTCATACCCGGGTATCTTTTAAACCCGACGAGCCAAGAGCCTTGAAAGAGCGCCTTAACGACCCTTCGCAATCAGTGGAATGGCTGTTCAATGACTTCTGCCCTGCCCCCGATTATCAGGCAGCCGTAGCTCTCAAAGCCCCCGCCCTGCAGTTAACCATCGAAGCCTTTTCCATGCCTGGCCTTTAAACAAGCATTAACCAGCCCGACTGCCCGCCGCAGCAGACGTTATTATGTAAACTAGTGGTCTGTCAAACTTGAATATGTAGTAATTCCGTCATTCCCGCGAAAGCGGGAATCTTATCTCTAAAGGCTTAGATCCCCGCTTTCGCGGGGATGACATCGAGGACGCTGATTTTGCATGTTCAATGTTGACAGAGGACTAGAACAAAGTCTGCTTCCTGGTGACTGAAGGTAGCAGAATGCTGCCCCAGAGCACATAATCGACTGTTCGCAACCACACTTATGTTTTGGAAATTTTTTGGGCAACGGGCGACCAGCAGTTTTTTCTGATATAATTGTGCAATCAAAAATATTCAGGAGTGATTTATGGTAACTGGTAGCAGTCGTTTGCGCCGTGCAGCTGGTGCTGCGTTAGCTTTTTTTATCGCAGCGGGCGGGCTTTTCTCTGGCGTTGAAGCCCGGGTCAGAAATGTTGCCTCACCCGAAGACATCGAGAGTATCAGGTTTTTGAGCCCGAATAATATGCCGATCAAGGTTCTGGTGGTCTATACACCAGGGCAGAAAAACGAAAATTTTGTCATTTCGCTGATCGATATTGTTGCAAAAATGCACGAAAAAGGCCTCGTGAGCAAAGAAGATGCGTTCAAAGTACATGTCGTTCCCGGCTGGGAAATGGGCGAAGCCGATTACGAAAACATTCGCAATAAAGTTGGGGCCGAGCGCGTGCAAAAGTATGTTGAATTCAACAAGGGTTTCACGACCAGAGACATGTGGATGCAGGACTGGGGTGAAGTTGGCGTTGTGAAAATCAAGGGCCAGAAAAAGCCGCAGACCGTGGTTTTTGATTCAAACCGTGGCCGCGACAATGCTGAACTCCCGTCGATTCTTGCAAATTTCTGGAACAGCTACCTGGTTAAAAACCCGTCAAACGCTAATTCTGGCGGCGACTACGGCGGAAACATTGAAGTAACCCCCGACAACGTGCTGTTGATAGGCAATACATCTACCCCAGAATTGCGTGCCTATCTCGAAAAGCATGGCTACAAAAATCGCCTTGCAGTACTCGAAACCGACTGGCTGAATGTTGGGCACGTTGATGAATACATATCGGTCTGCCCAAACCAGAAAGCTTTGCGTGGCTACACCCTGATCAAAGCCAACCCCAGACTGGCTTTGCGCCTGGTTAAAGATGCGTCAGATGAAGAATTGAAAGCCATTACCCATAAAGAATACCGTGATGCCCTGATAAATGTTAAAAAGTATCTGATTAAGGCCGAGGAAGACAGAGCCAAAGCCATGAAGCTGGGGCGAACCAGTCGTACCGCGGCCAAAAAACCCTTTTCAGAAGCAGTTCTTGAATATATCGAGTTACCGGAAGGCTCTGACGAAACCCTCATTCAATCAAGATCAGGTGCCACCCTTACTTATGGGCATGAGGTCGCAAAGAATCAGGTTGAAGAATTTATCAAACTCAATCTGACTCTGGGCAATCTAATCGATACCAACATAAAACGAGCCTGTGAAAAGATTTCCGAAGTCAGAAAAGATTCGGGTAAACCCCATTCAGTTCTTTCGTTTCCAGCCCTATTCAGAAAAATGAACAATGGCAAACACATTGCCTATCTGCCAGGCAGTGTTAACCAGCTGATTTTGAATAACCAGCTGATCGTTCCTGACCCCAAAGTTAATTCAATGCGCAAACATATCAATAGAACTGCCGCAATGATTGGCCTGCACGCCAATTTCATCGATTCGCTTCCCTATCACAACCTGCAGGGGCAGTTGCACTGCGGTACCAATGTGTTCAGACATCCGAACAAATATTTCGTTAAACCAAGATAAATTTCGTTAAACCAGGATAAACCAGCTCTTACCGCCGGCAACGCAAAATTGCCGGCGGTTTCATTTTTGGCAGGCATTTTTATTTCATTGCCTGGTTTTAACTCAATTTTAAATCTGTTACCTTAAAATGCGCTAACTGCTTCCCGTTCAGTTAACCTTTTAATATTTGCATACCAGAGGCCTTAAGAATGACGAATAAGCAAAACCTTTCAAATAACTCATCGATGCCGGAAGAAATTTTGCTGACCGGCTCTGAAAAAAGTTGCGCCGTACCCCCTGAAATTTGGCGGGCAGCGCTCGAAAGGGTTCAACCCGACCCGGTTGCCGGCATCAGGCATGTTGCC
>JAQUZA010000615.1 GCA_028691595.1 Candidatus Rifleibacteriota bacterium | reverse complement strand
GTATGATCAGCAGCGCGCCCTTTGCTTCAGATACAGATAATTCGCCTGAGGCAATGGGGCGGTTGCACTTTTGCGGGTGAAGTCGATCTTTTTCGAGGTCAGCGAGGTCGTTGAGCAGATAAACACTGCCAGAAAGCCCGCAAAAAGTAAAGAAGCCGGCAATGGCATAAAGCCAGGCTGCCCCTGAAAACAGCAAACCTTTTTCAGAAAATAACAGAGCGGCAAAAAGAATTAAATTCTTGGTCCATTGCTTGGGTCGTAAACTTGAAAAAACTGGTGCTATCATGGGTTTTCCAAAAAAAGGGGTTTCTCTGCGGCAGATTCTAACAGGTGTGACAGAATCTGTAAAGAATTCCATTGCCCGGGTCAGAGAAAATCTGTGCCGGAATTGCGGTTTATGATAAAATCACCAGAGCCAGACGATGGCTCTTAACAATGGAAACACCAGAAACAGAAATAATTCTTCTCAGCATTCCTGCTGACTGTAGCTCCGAACAACCGGGATATAACCGCTTCCCCGGTCGGCCGGCTGCGCTCGGGCTCTATTGTCTCGCCGGCATTTCGCCTGACCGCATCAGCGTTATTGAAGCGGCTGGCAGCCATATAGCTTATGAGGCGCTTTCGACCGTTTCATCCAAGGGTTGTCGCGCAATCGTTTGCCAGGCTTATGAAGATTCTGACTCTGCCAGGATGGCCGGGTTCTGCCAGCGCCTGCGTGAATTGATGCCGGGCGTAGCACTTGGCGTAAATTCTGAAACACCCTCAGTGCCGGCTGGCTTTGACTTTGCCGTCAATGGTACCGGCAAATCAGCTGTTCTGAGAATTCTGCGGGGCGACCGGCTAACGGGTTTCATTGACTGCAGCAAAGAAGATGCCTCTTCACCGCTCGTCGTTCCCGAGGAGCCTTTGATCGATATCGGCTACGACATCTGTCCTGAAAAATGGCTTTATGGCCAGACGCTCGAAATTTTTCAACCCTGGCTTGGTCTGAGCGATCGTTCAGCAACTTTGCGAACCTGGCCGGGTGTCGACTGGGTGGCCGGCCTGGTAACCTGGCTGAAGAGGTCCGGTTTTGCCTCGTTTCATTTCAGGCCGTCAGGGCTTAGCTGTGATGATCTGCATGAATTGAGATCGATGATGCTGAATCTCAAGGCCCGTTTTGCGGTGTCGTTTATGGCCGAAGACCAGGTTAAGATAGTTCAGATCGGTCGCCCGCTCCAGCAGGTTTGGCTTTATGTTTCAAGCCCGGTGTCCTCTGAAACTCTGGGTGAAAGACTGCAGCAGATTCACGCCGCTGATTTTCAGGCTGGTCTGCAGATCAGTCATGGCTCATGTTCGGTGGCCGGAGTTGCCGCAATTTTTGCTTTTGTCGACCGTCTCGCTTTCAGCGATTACCAGCGATGGCCCTTTCCCGAAATGAAAAGATTGACAGCCCTTTACTGGGGTGGCAAAAATAGATTTCTCAGTCGTCTGGTTTCGATCAGAAGCGCTTATGAGCTTGTAATGTTTATGAAAACATCGTATATGCTGCTTGAAACCGTTCTTTCACCAGATCCAAAAGGCAGGTAACAGAGATGATACATGTGGTAAATGGTCCCAATTTGAATTTGCTCGGCCGGCGCGAACCCGAAGTCTATGGCACGCGCAATCTCAAAAGCATTCAAAAGGAACTTGAAGAACTTGCCTTCGTCAATAACGAAAAATTGAATTTTATGCAGAGCAATCATGAAGGCGAACTCATCGATTACCTGCAGGCTTTGAATGAGGGTGACCGTGTGATTCTCAACCCGGGTGCCCTGGCTCATACCAGCATCGGTCTGCGCGACTGCATAGTCGGCACCGGTATCGAAGTCGTTGAAGTTCATATTTCAAATATTCATGCCCGCGAACCTTTCCGCCACACATCGGTCGTCAGCCCGGTCTGTCGTGGGGTTATAACCGGTCTGGGTGCCGACGTTTATCGTCTTGCCCTGACCTGGTTCATAGAAAGAGTCTGATTTTGCAGCAGCGTCCTAAAATTGAATTGCTTGCTCCGGCCGGCAGTCAGGCTTGTCTTAAAGCGGCCTGCCTAGCCGGTGCTGACGCAGTTTATCTGGCCGGAAAAAGATTTGGTGCCCGGGCTTTTGCAGCCAATTTTGACGAAAAGGGGCTGCGTTGGGCCCGCCGCGTAACCCGGGCGCTCGGGCGCAAAATGTATGTGACCCTTAATACCATCGTCTTCGAGCATGAATGGAAACTGCTGGACGAGGCTCTGAGTTTCTACGAGTCTTTGCAGCCCGATGCTCTTATAATTCAGGATATTGGCGTTGCTGTTGAACTGCGGCATCGCGGCAGCAAAATTCCCCTGCATCTGAGCACTCAGGCCGCCTGGTTCGGTCAGGGCGGGGTTGAAGAACTTAAAGAACTGGGTATAACCAGAGTCATTTTGCCTCGCGAAGTAGGTGCCGCTGAATTGCAGCAGCTTGTTGATTCTGTGCCCTTCGAGCTTGAGATTTTTGTTCACGGTGCCATGTGTTATAGCATTTCTGGCAGATGCTTCTGGAGCATCGCTCTCGGCACCCGTTCGGGCAACCGTGGCACCTGTGCCCAGCCATGCCGCCG
>JAQUZA010000614.1 GCA_028691595.1 Candidatus Rifleibacteriota bacterium | reverse complement strand
CCAGCCAAAGGGCTTTCGTTCAAAATGATCGATCAGCGCTCTAATTGACTGGCTGGGTGCCGAATTGCGTGAAATCTGGACATAGGAAATAATTTCATTCTCAGCTTCAGTGTAAGTGGTAGTACCCGGCAGAATCATTTTATCAGCTTCAAGGTAAGTCTCAATGTCTTTTTCCTGGTAAACAACCGCATTGAGCATCTTCAGATTCGGGTAAGTAATACTGATAAGTTCAAAAAAGGCGTTTCTTACACGGGCCGCCGGTTCGTTACTGCCGGGGTTGAGTTTATGGCCGCCGGCATAAATGGCGGCTCTGGCAAGCAGATCCTGGAGCAGCTCACGAATCATCGTTTTGCGCTCCTGGTTGCGCAGGGCGTTTTCCTGCATGATGCGAAATTTAAGAGTTTCGCTTTCGTGGCCGCTGTTGAGTGCCAGATAGCGCTCGGTTTTTTTGAGCATGGTCAGCTCGGTATAAAGCTCACGGCTCGGTTCAAGAAAGATGGTAATTTCGTTAAACGATGACCGGGCCAGAGAAACGACCTCTTCGGTCGGGTTCTGGGGGTGAAATGGCGTGATGATGTTTATGGCCATTTCATGCTCAGAACTGCAGTTTTCGTCATCGATGCGGCGGGTAAAAGTGTAGCTGGTTTTTGTGATGGGGAAGTCGATCTTGCTCAGCTTTAAAACATCGTCAAAGGCTACCTTGCTGAGTTCTCGGATGATTTCCTGATTTTCGATGTCGGTATTTTTAATTTCGGTCTGAATGTCTTTTTCTTCGTCGGTAAGATATTCATAGAGATCGCCGTTTTTCTGCAGATAGTTCTGGTCATACAGGGTTTCGAGAGTTCGACTGATTCTGGTATGCAGAGCGGCAATATCGGCATCGAAGCGGTCAAGCATAAGAACGCCAAGATTTCTGACCGTTGCCTTGAACTCTTTGACATACTTGACAAGAAACAGCACCTTGAGCAGGCGCACGGCAAAGGGGTCGGGCAAATGCTGATCGGCATGTATGATCGCGCTCTGTATTTTAGATTTAATGACCTTGCTGATACCCGCAAACATTGCATCATAGGTTGCCAGACAGCCGGGTTCGGTGTCTGCGATTTTTACCGCCACTTCCTGAAAAACGCCCAGCATCGAGCGTTCACCAACCGAGGCATATTTGCCCTCAAAAGCGTTATGATCTGAAAGCTGCTGGATGCAAGACTGAAACAGCGAGAACTGGAAGGGAACAAAGGGGTAGCAGTTGCAGAAATCTTCTTCGTCGCGGAAATTGCGGTAGGTTCGCGCGCCATCGACAAGATCGAACAGGGTTTTGAAATTGTTGGCATGCTTTTTATAAAGATCGGCGACAATGGCTTTGCCCGCCTCGTTTTTGGCGAGCAGACGCCGCTGAATGACTTCGTCGACATTCTGCCCCGAAAGCTTGAGACGGGCCTTGAACCGGCCCTGGATCTTGGAAAAGTCGTTACTCTGCTGCTTACTGGCTTCGCCGACCACGGTGTTCATGTCTTCCTGGGAGGTCACCAGCAGCCAGGCGCGCCCCTTGCATCTGGTCGCAAGGCTTTCGGCAATCGTCTGCAGATTGGTCATGAGTTTGACGTTGTCGGCGATGTATTGACCGACCTCGTCGACAAAGAAGTTCAGCCGGAAGTTTTTTGGCTTTTTGCTGAGATATTCGTTGATATGATCGGCAAAGTCTTCGATCGAAAGCCGGTAGTCATTGCGGTATTTATGCAGCAGGCCGCTTTCGCTTTTTCCGGTAATCTGGTTGTAAACAGCATCGACATCTTCTTCGATGCGCTTTAAACGTGGGCGGCCCCATTCCCAGTCTTTGCCGGTCTTTTCAAGAAAGGCTTCTTTGAACGCAGGCAGCAGACCGTCATGGTCAAGATCGCGCTCGAACTGGGCGATGTGTGGCTGTTTGCCATAGTAGCCGCAATGCTCGTCAAAAACTTTTAAAAACACCGATAAAAGCGCGTCAATTTCGGTTTTACTGATCACGTCGGCCTTCTGATCGATATTGAAAAGTATGCTGATCGAAGGAATGCTGCAGGCCTTTTGCAGGCGGCCTTTGAGCATAGGGTTTTCATGGCACTTTTCGAGAAAGATATCAAGGGTGTTTTTGCCATCGACGACCTGATTCTGCAGCAGCATCGACAGCATTTTGAGCAGGTGCGATTTGCCTGACCCGAAAAAACCCGATATCCAGGCCCCGTTAACCTTATCGAAATTGATATAGTATTCGAAAAAATCTTCGAGTCTTGTGGCTATTTCCTGGGTAACAACGTATTCTTCGACTTCGTTGAGCAACCCCGAATCATCGTCTGCCTTGATGACCCCCTCAATGCTGCGGTCAACCGGTTTTGCAAAGAGATCTCTCAGTTTCATGCTGTGTCCTCACTTTAAGCCTGGCGGTGGAGAATATTGAAGGCGCGGTAGTATTTGTCGTCATGCAAAAGACCGAATAAATCGAGCGAAGCACCCTTTTCGAGCGAGTGAGTATATTCACCCGGGAAAAACATCAGGGTCGGCCGGTCTTTGGCGGTACTTTGCAGGTTATTGAGCACGTTATGCGAACGCAAAAGTGGAAACGAGGCACCGA
>JAQUZA010000613.1 GCA_028691595.1 Candidatus Rifleibacteriota bacterium | reverse complement strand
GGCTCGGTCTGTTTGCTGTTGACGAGGCTCACTGTGTTTCGCACTGGGGGCATGAATTCAGACCCGAATACCGCCAGCTGGGCCCCTTGTTCGCAGGTTTTGCGGGGGTGCCGCGCATTGCGCTCACCGCGACCGCAACGCCGCAGGTTCAGGATGACATTAAAACCCAGCTTGGCCTGCGTCAGCCCGTATCGCTGATTGGTCACCCTGATCGCCCCAATCTTGTTTATCGCTCGTTTCCACGCTATGACCAGGGTTTGCAGGTGCTCGATGTTATTCGCCGGCACCACGGTGAGGGCGGTATTGTCTATGCCCAGACGCGAAAAGAAGTTGACCGCCTGGTTAAAACTCTTGCCCGGGCCGGAGTTTCGTGCGCCCCTTATCATGCTGGGCTAAGCGCCACCCTGCGGGCTACGGCCCAGGACGACTTCGTTCATGAACGCCTCGATGTGGTGGTGGCGACCATTGCCTTCGGCATGGGTATCGACAGATCGAATGTCCGTTATGTGGTGCATGCAAATACGCCAAAATCAATTGAGCATTATCAGCAGGAATCAGGCCGCGCCGGCCGCGATGGTGAGCCAGCAGAATGCATTCTGCTTTTTTCGGCAGGCGATCTGGTAACTCACAAGGCCTTATCATTTCGAGAAGAAGGCATATCACCGGCCCGGCGGCGGGTAATCGAACGGCAGCTCAACGAAATCGGCCGCTATGCAATTTCGCCGGTCTGCCGCCACCGCCTGCTGGCAGAGCATTTTGGCAAACCATACCCTCCCGAAACTCACACATCGGTCGAATCAGATGATTCCGGCTGTGGGGCCTGTGATGTCTGTCTCGGCGAAACCCAGGCTCTGCCTGCCGAAGAAGCACATTTGATAGCCCAAAAGATAATCAGCGCCGTATATCGCACTGAGAGCCGGTTTGGTGCGGGCTATGTGACCAAGGTTCTTCTCGGCGGCGAAGACGATCGTATTATTGCCAATGGCCATGATCAATTGAAAGTTTTTGCCCTGATGAAAGGCACGCCAGAAAAGGCAATACGTGCCTGGATCGATCAGCTTATCGTTCAGGGGCATCTTTCGGTAACCGACGGTCAATACCCGCTGCTGCAGGTAACTCCTTCGGGCCTTGAGGCCTGCAAAGGCAATCAGCCGGTTCGTCTTGGTCACCCGGTCATAAAAGTATCAGCAAGAAAAACCCGAAAAACATCAGCTGAAACAGTTGCAACCGGGCCAGAAGCCACGCTGTTCGAGAGCCTGCGTCGTTTGCGCCTGCTTCTTGCCCGCAAACTTGGTATTCCACCCTATATGGTTTTTGCTGATTCAGTTCTGACCTCTATGTCTGTTTTAAAGCCTTCTGATATTGACGTTCTTCGCGAGATCAAGGGCATTGGCGACCACAAGCGCGACCGCTACGGCCAGGCTTTTCTTGCCGTTATCGCCGGTGCCGACCCGGAAGAAGTTGCGGCCAGATTTTCCTGATTTGAGCTGCCTGCTATAAACTATCCCTCTTAAAGGTTTTGCCCTGCAGTTTTGCGCATAAATTTGCACAACGGGTTTTTAGTTGGTAGAATTGTCTCAAACAAAAAATGCGGGAGGAAATAAATGAGAAGATTACCGCAGCAACTTTTATTGGCAGTTCTGTTAATCAGTGTTCTTTTTGGCCCCTGTCGGCTGCAGGCCGACAATTCGGGTCGCGATTTTTATCGTGATCTGGGCGAGTTCGCCGCTTTTATCGGGGCCCTGCATGGGGCTCGAGACGCATTCGCCGATGCCAATAGCGAACTTGAGCAGCTTTATCTGAAAAAGGCCGAAAAAATTCTCGACCGTATTAAGAAAAGCCCGTCAACTGCACTGGTTCACCATGATTTCAAGAGTATTCTGCTGCAGCAAACTTTCAGCAGGTTACATGGCAGCTCAAATTCTCGACTTCACCAACTCTATGCCGGGCTGTCACGTTATGCCAGGGGCGGCCTCTATGAGCATCTGGTTGATGCAATCCGCAGCCATGAGCACCGTATGCCTTACTACGCCGGCAAAACTCAGGGCAGATCAGATGCTATTTTTAAAAAAATAGCTACTCTTCAACGCCTGAACCTACCGGTCGCCTGGTATATCGATCTTCAGGCGGGGCGTTTTCAAAAAGACGGAATTCCGATAATAACCGCCGATCTTGTCGATATGAAAACCATTTATCCCGCAGCACAGCCACCGGCTTTTAAAGGAAAAATGACTGCTCAGACCTTAAGCGGTCTACGTCAGCAGGTTAAAGCATTTCAGAAAAAGGCTATGCACAGCCTCAAGAAAGCGGCGTTTCAAGATGTTGCTGCCGCAACTCATGATCTGGTAACGCTTGTCAGAAAGCTTGAACAGGAACATGCCGCCCATCTGGCCATGACGGTGCATATGCTCGATTCAATCGGTTATTCAGCTTTGCACGCTGCCAGGTATCAGCAGCTTTCAGCCGGTGAAACCGATGGCCTGGCCCGCCAGTATCTGGCCATACAGATTTTTCCTCTGCAGGAGTGCCTGCCTACCGACCATAAGGCTCAGGACCTTCACGCCATGGGTGCCGGGGTAATCGTTAATGATGTGCCTGAAATCCCTTT
>JAQUZA010000612.1 GCA_028691595.1 Candidatus Rifleibacteriota bacterium | reverse complement strand
CGTTTTAAAAAGAAACCCCCGGTCTGGGGTGAGACCTTTTTACCGGTTTTAACTCGCATCCACCGGTAAGGGCAAACCGGCGGGCAATGCGCGACCCTATCCCTTCACGGCATTTTTTCTGGTTGACAAAAGCTTTCAGAATCTGCCGGATTTCTTCTTCCATTGAGATGTTTTTCTCTGCAGCACTAAGGCGAAGCAGGGTTTTAAGATCATCATCGATATTGCGAATGGTTATACTTCCCATAGCTTCTTTCCCTTTTATCCTAATTTAATTATATGCAAGCATTGCATTCATTGCATTCATTGCAAGCAAAAACTAAAGATGAGATTCTCGCAAAAGAAAACCCCGCGCTGCATATTGCAACGCGGGGAATGTAGTTTTGGGTCAGGGAACTGCTACATGACCTGTGTTGGTAGGAGTGTAAGCGTTGAAATTCAGGCCGGTAAGATCTGCATTGGTGATCTCGATATAGCGGCAGCAGGGATTGAAGGCATGATCAGGAAGGCTGGGCGGATAGAGAACATAACCACCGGCCGGGAGTGGGTGGTTGGCATCATTGGTGAAGTAACCACTGGCATTGGCTGTGATGGTCATGCCAGCGTTAAAGTCCGCCAGAAACGCGGTGTTAGTGGCCATGCCATAAAGTCTGAGCTGGGCACCATCAAGGGCTGTTCCGTCTTTGCGATAAACGGTTCCGGCAATTGAATATACCTGATAAGTGGTAGGTACGTCAGTAGCTTCAGTTGTGGCAGTCAGTTCTGCGGCAGAAAAGTCTGGAGCAGTAGATTTATCAGTGGCTGCCCAGGTGTTAAGAGTTCCGTCGATATTGGTAGCAATTGTTGTTACAGCAACGGCACCGGGGTTAGCAGCGTTGGCTTTGTCAAGGTTGTAAGAAAAGTCGCTATACAATCTTCTGGTGGCAGTTGTCTGCCAATTGCTGTAGATCATGGCCTTAGCAGTTGAAACAGTGTCAACTGTAGTGGCTACTTTGGTGGTTGCTCCAGTTTTAGCGGTGGTAGCAACAGGCTGAATGCCTTTGGTTAAAAGCTTGCCGTTAGCATAAACTTCAACCTGATACTGATTGTAATTATCCTGGATTTCAAGGTCAGCTTTGAACTGGCCAGCTGCTTCGGTAATTTTATCAGTAGGAACAGTGTAGCCGGTTGCGCTTGCTTTTGTTCCATCTGCATTTAACGGATATACCACAAAAGTTGGTTTATCGGTTGCAAGGCTGACGGCGGGTTTGAGCGAATCTCTGGTGTTGGCTGCAAAAACTGCGGCACCACTACCGCCGGTGGCAGAGATTGCCAGAACGAAAACAGCTACACCGATTATTGCGCCGATGCCGTCGTCGCCACCAAAACAGCCGGTCATTATAATTAATGAACCGACGAACATAAGAAGAACAAAGACACTCATAAGTTTTTTCATCGAGAAGTACCCCTCTGTTAAGATTTGTAAGCTAAAATTAGCACGAAAAAAACAGTCTGACAATTTTTTTTAGTTTTTCTTTGCCCATGGATGTTTGCGTATGTTTTTGACAAAAAAAGGTCAGTCGAAAGTTGCCCAGACCGGAGCATGGTCGGAGGGCTTTTCCATCCCGCGGATCAGGTAGTCGATGCCGATACCGGTACAGCGGCGCAACATCGGCTGAGTGCCTAAAATCAGGTCGATGCGCAGACCGCGTTGCGGCTGGTCTTCGAAGCCGCCGGTGCGGTAATCGAACCAGCTGAAAAGATCGTTAACCTTCGGGTGAATTTCGCGGTACAGGTCGTGTGTACCCCATTGAATCAGGCGATTCAGCCACTCACGTTCTTCAGGTAGAAAACAACATTTGCCGGTTTTCAGCCAGCGCTGCGCGTTCTTTTCGCCAATGCCGATGTCGAGATCGGTGGGGGCAACATTCATATCGCCTAAGATCAACAGATTGTCATCGGTTTTGAAGTCTGATTTCAAGTAGGCAAGCAGATCTGCGTAAAATTTCTGCTTGGCAGGGAATTTTTCCGGGTGTTCACGACTCTCTCCCTGAGGAAAATAGCCGTTGATAACGACGAGGGGTCGATTCTGCGCGTCAAGCCAGGTGCCAACGATCAGGCGGCGCTGGGCATCTTTCCCGTCAGTTGGGAAACCGCGTTGAACATTAACTGGTGCAATTTTTGATAGAAAGGCCACGCCGTAATGACCCTTCTGACCAAAACTCTCGGCGTGATACCCCATTGCGGTAATGTCGTTGAATGGAAAGGCATCGTCGACGCATTTAATTTCCTGAATGCCGATGATATCGGGCTGGTGGGTGTCGATAAGTTGCTTTAGCTGGTGCAGGCGCGAGCGGATGCCATTAACATTGAAGGTGACTATTTTCATGGTCGACTCCTGAATATTTTCTGCAAGGGTATCATAAAATTGACGGGTCACGGTCGAGAAAAAAATCACAATCGTGGGGGGCAGCGCGAATGAATTGTTTCATTTTGGCCATGATTTATTGATAACTGCAAAATGAAAAGCGGTTAAATGATTTTTTATTACTCCTTGAAAGCTTAGTTCAGGCTCAGAGAGAAGGCACGACCGCGTTTTTCCTGTGGAGGTCCCGCATGGACACGTCCTGTGG
>JAQUZA010000611.1 GCA_028691595.1 Candidatus Rifleibacteriota bacterium | reverse complement strand
CCCGAGCATCGGGGCCCTGCCGACATAATCTAAAAAGCGGTAAAGGCCGTAGTAGATAGCTCCTGCCAGAAGCAGAGACCCAAGCAGAAGAGAAATAAGGACTTTGCGGTTGCGCAAGGAAAAAATACGGCGCAGCTTTTTAATTGCCGGGCTGACCAGCTTAAATGAATTCATTTACCAGACCGCAGGATGCCAGTCAGGGCCAGCTGGAACCGGACGCAGATACTCACAAATCCCATCTTTGCATACCAGCAACCCGGCTTTTTCAGCTCTTTGAATAACATCTGACGATTCTTTTTTGCTGATGCTGCTGTGAAGCCTGACAATATCTTTGGCTGAAGCCAGTTCATGAAATACATCCTGCCCGATGATGAGATGCCGGGCCTGCCAGACCAGAGACGCTTCAATCTGGGAGATGACTCTGCGGTGATCAAAAGCCATCTCAGGTAGTTTCCTGAGACTGAACCAGCCTGCTTCGGCTGCGTCATCTCCACCCTGCGGAGCTTTTTCCGTATCGCGAACCAGACAGCCGAAAACAATCGTGACGGTTCGGCCGCGCGGGTCTCTAAGGGGCTGGGCACAGGTAAAAAGAGGCTTCAGTGGCAGGTCGATAAGGCCGGTTTCTTCGGCCAGTTCTCTGGCAGCACCTGTTAAAGGGGTTTCGTCCATTTCCATGAACCCGCCCGGAAGAGCCCAGTTGCCGGCAAATGGTGCATGGCCACGCCTGATAAGAAGCACCTCAGGGTATTCAAGCTTTGGAACCCTCAGGATTACAGCATCAAGAGTGACAGACGGGCGCGGGTATTCGTATGTGAATGGCATTTTTATTCGAGTATGGAACGGAAAAGTCGTTCAAGACCGTGTTTGTCGACAAGGCCGCAAAATCTTTCGTCGCTGCACTCAATGGTTGGCAGCATACGGATTCTTTCGTGACCCCAGAGCAAAATCTGTTCGCTGGCCTTTTTTTCGGTTTTGGGGTCATCGAGTGCGGCCATAAGAATTGAAGAGTCAAGGCCCTCTGATTGCAGATGCAGACGCAGAGAAGTGGGAATCGAAATATCGACTCTAGCCGAGAAAACCGCTCTGAACACACTCGTAATATAGTCTTCGGCGCTCAGGGTTCCGTAGGCTTCAATTGCCCTGATAGCCGGAATATCTGAAACATAACGATCTGGCTTGCTGATGGTAAGCTTAATGGCAGCAGCTTCATCGATTAATCTCTTCCAACGAAGCTCTCCCCAGATCTCGCGAAAATGAAATTTGGTATTGCCGGGGGGGTTAAGACCTATTTCAAGTGGCTGCAGGGTCAGGCGGGTGTTTTTTAAAACAGCTTTCAGGAGTTCCCAGGCTATGTAGCAATATGGGCACTGAAAGCTGAAATAGAACTTGATGTCGGGGCTGGTAAAAGTGATATTCACGCAATCAGTATAACAGCAAAGGCGAAGCTTTTCAACGATAACCCAAACTCAATCTTCTGCTGTGATATCGAAAAATGGAAATACAATTTCCTGATCGAGTTTGTGGCGAATTCGCTCAAGCATTTGAATTGGCCGGCCATAAATCAACTTTGCCACTCCGTTCAACCTGACTTCAGAATACTGGCTGAAGTCGACAGACGAGATTTTTCTGTATTCGTCGTTGCCGGTGATCATGATGCCGTTGTGAACAACCATTGAAAAGTTTTCAGGTTTCCTCCCGATAAAGTTTTCAAATGGGTCGAGTTCATCCTGATTTTCAAAAACAACAAAATTGGCTCGTTTTCCGGGGGCAAGCACCCCGACGTTTTTTTCAATGCCAAATACTCTGGCGGCGGTAGAGGTAGCCATGGCAAAGAGGTCCTGCGCGGACAAAGCTCCTTCAAGGGTTTCTCTTGAATAATTGAGAGCGCTTTTGAGTTCACACAGGAGGCTGGTTGAGCCGCTGCTTGAGCTGTCCGTTCCTATGGTCAGGGGAATTTCAAGCTCGAGTATTCTTCTTATATCCGGCTGGCGGCCAAAAATTCTTTGTGATGAGGTTGGCAGCCAAACCATTGAAGAACCATTGCTGGCAATGAGTTGCAAATCTGATTCGTGAAGGAAGGTGCCATTGACCAGGACGGTATTTCGACCCAGGGCACCGAGGCGACCAAGGGTTTCGATTTCTTCCGAGATTTCTTTGCTCATTCCCTCGCCGATATGAATGATAAACGGGAGAATGCCACGGGCCTGACTGAACTGTTCCTGGGCGTTCCTGCCCCAGTTCAGTTGGTGCTCTGAGACTGAGTGGGCCAGATAATAATGCTCGAGCAGGCTTACCAGTTCGTGACGGGCAAAGGTTGCTGAAACCTCGGCCGGGAAGTGGTCTACTACAGTGGTGGTTCCGGAAACGACGTTTTTGTACATTCCGATTACATAAAGATCGGTTACCGAAAGTTTTTGCAGAAGTTTGTATTCTTCGCTGGCCCGCATGCTGCTGTCCCAGGTGTACCAGTTGTCAACCGGTACATCTCCGAGGCTTTTCCAGCAGGTTTCAATCAGATGATCATGAGAATTGATCAGGCCCGGAAATATTACCTGGCCTTCGAGGTCTATTTCACTGTCAACTGGTTTAAGTGGTGTCTGACCCGGGGAAAGG
>JAQUZA010000055.1 GCA_028691595.1 Candidatus Rifleibacteriota bacterium | reverse complement strand
AGGTGAACATTTTGCCTCAAACTTCAAACTGAGCAAACAAATCATCGATGTCTGATAATTCTGTTCCCACGACAAAAATCAGACAACTGCGGCCCAGGCAGATCAGACTCGAACGACTGATGCTTTTCTGGGTTCTGGCAGTGCTTTTGCCGGCTGCAGCCATTTTTTGTCTGCTGAATTATTCTGAATTCAAAAATCTTGATGCCAACAAAACCCGAACGGTTGATCTGATGCTTGAAACCTATTACAAGCTTCAGAGGGCCTGTGATTATGACGAGTATTTTTCGAACCAGATCAGAAACATTGAAAAACTCGCAGGTCTGCCAGAGAGAGGCAGCGGTTTTATACCCGACCAGACTGCTTTAAATAATGTTTCAGAGCGCCTGTTCCGCCTGTTCGGCAGATTGAAAAATCATCAACTTCTTTTGCTCATTGCCGCCGGGAATAGTTTAAACAATACCAGGGTTTTTACTGATACAACCAGTTCTTCAGATTACCCAAGGCCTGGCTTACGTGCTGCACGCGAAATTTTAGCTGAATACCGTCGCTTAAGCATTGCGGGCAGAAAAACCGGTGAAAAGCAAACCAGTAATCGAAAAATTTTGAAAAGCTTTGCCACCTCTATTTTTGGCACCTACCTTAACCCGCTTGATGCTGACGAGGACTTTACCTCCGGTTTCAGTGAAAAATCTGGCGGAGGGCGTATTTTTAGTGCCAGACGGCAGGTTCTGTCTCCTGATGGCCAGCCACTATTCAGCTATATTGCTCTTTTCAGGGAGACAGATAACCCGCTGGCACACAGTTTTGCCCTTGCCAGAAGGCAGCTTGCTGATTCTGGGTTCTCTATTCATCTTAAAATGCAGCCGGCAATTCCTTTTCCCTTTGTCTTTGAAGAAACAGAGGGCAGTATAAGGCTAACCGGCCCGGTGCAATTCAACCTGATGGTTGCGGGCTTTTTCAGAGGGCGTGATCTTATTTCCTCTCTTGTCGACCGGGGTATCATGCAACACAAACCTGCTCTTTACCCTCATTTTGAGATAAGAGCGGAACATAATTATTTTTCTGCCCATGCCAGCGTCGTCAGGCCCGGGTTCGTGATCTTTCTTTTCCTTTGTTTGTCGCTGTTAATGCTTAGGGGTTTTCATTCGCATGGAAACATCCAGGTTGGCATCAGAGCAAGACTTTTCCTCTCGGTTTTTCTTGCTATTGCGCTGCCAGCCAGTATTTTCATTTTTTATGTCCATCGACACGTCAGGCGGGATTTCTCGCGCCGGCAGAACCAGATGAATTTGAAGCTTAAAAGCCACCTCAAACAGCTGGAACTCTCAATTAAATCTGCCGATCAGGCGCATTACGCCAATTTTCTCGATTTTCTCAACGAGATGCGTAGAGTGGCCTGCTTTGCGAGTGAAGCCACTCTCAAAACAATGATCGAAAAAAATCTTGATAAAACCTTTTCAGGAGTTGGCCTGCTTAGAAACGATGGTCTAATTGTCGAAAGCCTCGACTACAAAAAAGTCAGCGTCATCAAGCTTGAAAAAAAACTCAATATGACGCGCGAATTCACCTATGCGTCGGTAATTAGATTTTTTCAATTTATGGGTTTGATGCCGGAAAGCTTTCTCAAACAGTTAAAAAGCTCGCCGCGAGGCAAAAAACTTCTGGCAATTGCTGAAATTTTTCCACCTATTGATATCGACAACTTTTGCAGTTATGAAGGGCAATCCCAGACTTCCAAGCACGATTACGGCAATTTCAGAATGATGAATTATAAAATCTTGCCACCGCCAAGTGAAGCAGCCAGACCCGGGGCGGTTCTGCTTCTGATTCAAGACATCAGAGAACTGGCCCACCTGCTTATCAGCAATTTATCGCAATCCTGGTCTTTCTTCAGAGAAAAAACCGCAGAGGGGCAAATAGAAACTTTGATTGTCAGCTGCTTTAACCTTGATGGAACCAGCATAGATCTGAACCATGTATGGCCTTCCGGCCGGGCTCTGCAGCAAAGACACATGAATGTGATAAGGCATTTAACGCGATTTCGAAGCGAAGCGGATTTTATCGAAGAAGAGCCTGGCGGAACCCCGGTCATGGTTGTTGGTCGCAAAATTGCAGGTTATCCATTGATAGCCGTTTCTGAGTGCCGCATGGAAAGTATCTCACAACAAAAATCAATCATTTTTGCCGTAATTGGCGGCAGTCTTGCCTATATTTTTGTCTTGCTCAGCATGCTTGTAAGTATTCTTACGGAACTTTTCATTCCACCAATCAACAAACTTCTTCTGGCCACAAAGTTAACCGGAGAAGGGGCTGACGTTAGCATCAACAACAGTTTCAACAATGAACTTTCACACGTTACCACGCGATTCAACAAGATGAGCAGACAGGTCAGAGAGCGAGAAAGGCTGGAAAGATTCATTTCAAGAGAAGCTGCCCAGACCATTGCCTCTGAAAGTCGCGGAAACATTAATATTTCATCGCAAAAAGTCAACAGAAGTATTGTTTTCATCCACATCCGCAACTTCAGCAGCCTGAACAGCTCGTTAGCCCCAGAGCAGCTTTTCAAGCTGCTCAACCAGTATTTTCCTTTTGTGGAAGAACAGATCAATAGCTTCGGGGGCCAGATAGACAAATACATTGGTGATGCCATAATGGCAGTTTTCTCAGACCAGGATTCAACCAGTTCGGCCGTAGGTGCCTGTCAGGCCGTTAAACATATCAAGAAAAATCTTGCCGCATTCAACAATGAACTTGCCGGCGGTCTTCTACCTGAGATAAAAATTGGCATTGGCATCTCGACGGGCGAAGTGATCTCAGGTCGCATTGGGTCGTATCAGGGAAGACTCGATTATACGGTAATCGGCGACCGCGTTAACCTTGCGGCACGCCTCGAAACCTCATCTCATTTCGATTCTTCCAGTCACATTCTTATTGACGAAACGACATGGCAGGCGGCCAAACAGTTTTTCAAATGCAGAGTACATGGCGAAATCCCGATCAAAGGCAAAAACCTGCCCGTAAAAACATATGAACTCATCGTCTGAAAAAATTACCCTGCGAATAAAGCGCAGTCGCTTCATGAAGCTGGCACCGGTATTTCTCTGGCTGCTTGCGATTTTTATACCGGTTATGATCGGACGAAATATCTATCTGGCAACTTTTCAGAGGCAGAAAGAAGAGATGGCTGCAACTGGCCGGCATCAACTGATGACCAGGGTCAGGGAGCTCGAGGCCAGGCTTACACCAGAGCGAATCATCACCAGACAGCTGCAGCTCGATGCCTGTAATCTGGCCTATAATCAGATAATTTATACTGATGATCCATCAAAGCTTGCACCGATACCGCTTGTAAAGGCTCTGCCAAACTTATCAGGCAATGGTAAAGATCTGGCCTCTTTCAGCAGTTACCTGATGCACAAACATGGAATAAGACCGGCCTTTATCGTAGGGCTGCACCCGGACCCCGATCGATGCGGCCTGTTTCTGGGCGACGGCAATGAACTGTCGCCAGCAAAACATGCCCTTTATCTCCGTGAGTTTGCAGAAATGTGCAACTTTCTCAACAAACGCTCCACATTCTTTCCTGATGTACCAACCGAGTTCAATACTTTCGAACGATTTTCTTTCTTTAGTGACTACCTCGGGATCTTCGATCACATCAGTACTAATTTCTGGCGACTTCATGGTTCGTTTTCGGGTCGTTATCGGGAGCGTCTTTATGTCATCAACATGCGCCCACCACTGCCAAAGGGCTATGGGCACCACATACTTGTCGGTATACTTACCAGCCAGATTTCACCACAATTTGCTCTCACAAGTGCCAGCCACGAGCTATCAGATAACGAAATAAAAGTAACCTGGGGAAAGTCTGAAATAAAAGAATTGCCATTTTTTTATGAAGAATCAGGGCAGCTTTCGATGCTTATGAGACTACCTGAAACGTTCAGGGCATCATTGAAACGCCCGGAAGCCGCCGACCATGCTGGAAATACAGCGATCAGACTTTCCCTGAACTCTGGCGACCTGACGAAAAACTTTCTCAAACATGCCAGTCTCATTAATCTGGCATTGCTCATATTTTTGTCATTAACCCTGCTGACTGCCATTGGAACAAGCCTTGGGCAACTTAAACTGCGTTCAAATCTTTCGCGACTCATTACTGCAGCCTTCTTCGTCAGCATGTTTCTTCCGTTGTCGGGCCTGGCCTGGCTTGGGGCATCAAACGCGAGAACCAGTCGTGAAACTGAATCAGAATATATAATTAAACTGACCCGGCAAAAGCTGCAACAGTGTGAAACAGCCTTTTTGCTGCAAAGATATCGGCAGCAACTTCTTATGTTCTATATGAGCAAAGTTATTGCCAGCCTGTCGCCCGGCAGATGGGGTGAGTATACCAACAGATTTTTCTTTAACGACAAGTATTCGCCGTTCAAAGCGCATTTTAACAACTTTTACCTTTACTCTGCCGAACTCGACCGCGAATACTATCGTGGGCAAAACCCGAAAGAAAGATTTAGAACCAACGAATTGCCACAGGTTATGTCAGGTGCTTTCCGCCGGGCTCTTTTGCAAACTGGTGCCTTCAGTCATTTATCGGAAAAAGGCCGGCAAAAAATGTCGCAACTGGCCGACTTCTCGAGTGGCATAATGGATGAGCTCGTAGATGATACTTTTTTTAACAAAGTATTAAGCACTCCGGCAGAGCTGAATAACGCTACACTTATCGCAAGAAAGGATCTATTATCGGTCTTTTTTTTGCGGTCTCCGCAAAAAGTGTGGGCATGCTCTGCCTGATGACCAATAACATTTTTCCGACTTTAATCATCGATGAGCTGAATGCACGTGGCAGTTTCAAAAACAAATTCAACCTGTTGAATCACCGTGTCGAAATAGACTTTTTTTCAATCAGTGAATTCTACGAGCGTCGCCTAAGGGGCAGAGATAGCCATTACCATGGAGAAAACCCGCAAGTTATGAGCATTGATTCCGCTGATGCCCTCTACGGCAATTCTGATTCAAACGTAATTAACAATCTTCATGTCACCCCCCCTCATCTGCTCGTCACTGAAACAAT
The DNA here is from genome assembly GCA_028691595.1 of Candidatus Rifleibacteriota bacterium. GTDB lineage: Bacteria > Muiribacteriota > Ozemobacteria > Ozemobacterales > Ozemobacteraceae > Rifleibacterium. The sequence goes on along the minus strand of JAQUZA010000055.1, from coordinate 6,791 downwards.
GCTCGATAAATCAATTTTTGCGGTTGCCAGAATTACTCCGCCAGCCAAGAATGATTCTGAAAGATTTGGGCTGATCTTACTTGCCATCATTGCCCTGACAAGCTGCCTCGCGCTGGCAATTGGCATTTCAAAGCTGATTCTGCTTCCGGTGCCCCCATTCCTCGAAGCGCTGCAGGAAATCGAAAGTAACCGTTACGACTGGACCCTGAACCTGCAGACCGGCGACGAATTCGATAAGCTGGCCGCCTCAATAAACGAAATGAAATTCAGTCTTTTAGAACGGAGAAAAATGCTGCAGCTCGTCTCACACACAGCAGCAGAAGCGGCGAGGTCTGGCGATGAAACCGGCAACAAACCTCAAAAGAGATCAGCTACCATCCTGGTTTCTGATATCAGAGGCTTTACCAGCATCAGCGAAAGTAATAGCGCCGAAGAAGTTGTGGCAATGCTCAACGATTATTTCACTCTGATGTGCCCGGCCATCGAAGAAAACGGCGGATACATAGATAAGCTGATCGGCGACGCAATTCAAGCTATCTTCTTTGCAGAAGAAGAACAGGTAAGGGTACTTGGTGCAGCCAGGGCAGCTCTTGAAATTCGCCTACGCCTGGTTCAGTTTAATTCTGAACGAGCGGGCCGGGGCTCGTTCACTATCAACAACGGCATTGGCATCGCCAGTGGCGATGTAACAACCGGTCTGACCGGGTCAAAGACAGGTAAACTAGAAGCAGCTGTCATTGGTGAACCGCTGCAGAACGCCGCAACTCTAGAGTCATATAGCAAGTTTGCTTCAAACAGCTGTATTATCATTGACGAAAATTCGTATAATTCCATCAGAAGCAGGGCTGTAGTAAAAAAAATAACCATAAACGAAACCGGGCAGCAAAAAGATGTCAGTCTCATTGAATTACTGGAAGTTTGAATGACAACCATAACCACAGCCACAAAAGTTATCGCCCCGGAAAAACCGGAGCCGGGCAAAATGCTGATTTTCTGGTTTTTTGTTTTTGCTCTGCCGGCATTGCTGTGCAGGCTGGGCATTGGGGTATACGCAAAAACAGCAAATGAGCAGGGATTTTTTAGCGATTCTGAAAAATTACGCCTTGAATGCGACAGTTTCCACAACGATCTGAAACCCGAAAACCTTATTCTCAAGGCCTTCGGGGTTGTCAAAAATCAGCTTGAACACCTGAACCTGCCTGAATCATCAAAGATTGAACCCGCAAGTCTTAGCCGGCACATTACCAGCCTTTTTTCAGCCGCCTCATGGCCAACACCGGTCTTTTGTGCCACAAGAAACCTCGCAGATCTTCAAACTGGCAGTTTCAGAAAACCTGATTCACCCATTAACCCCGGGCGCAGATCGCTTGAAACAATCATGTCACATCTTTACCCTGATTCTTTGGCCAAACAGGAGGAAAACGAAAAACGCTACCAGATGATCTGCAAAACTGTCTTTGGCAGTTTTCTTGAACCAGCTGCCCGAAGCGGAGTTCTTAAAAGCGGTTTTTTTGTTAAGGGAAAAGCCGATCGCCTGTTCATTCTTCACGATTCATTCATTAATGCAACTGATGGCAGGCGTTTTGCCTGGCTGATGATTTTTTCAGAAAACTCGACCGGCTTGAGGCTATTTTTAAAAAACGCAAGATTGAATGCATCTTCGCCCGAATTTACCCGTAGCTACGCAATGCTGCCGGTCATTCCAGATCGTGAATTCAGGCGAACCGATGATAATAGAGTTTTTTTTGCCACCGCCATCTCTCCCGCGGTTTTGAGAATTGGCTCACATGCAGGAAACTCATGGTATGATGCCTCAATAAAAAATGGCTCGGCGGCCAGAAAACCTGCAAAAATTCCCTTTATTGTAGTTTCTAAAAATTCAACCGCCACTTTTTCAGATTTCATGCCTTACCGGCAACTCATCGACCTGGCTCTGCTCATCTTCGTTTTTGGCGGTTTAGCCACCACAAGACAGTTTCTAACGGGTAGAATAAGCGCTGCACCTCTCCAGAAAAAGTTCAAAGGCTCATTGCTTGCGGCAACTCTCATGCCATTTATGCTGATGATATTTACTGCCGAAGAATTTTCGGATCACTTCAGCAGAGCCACAATCTCAAGCCAGACCCAGAATATAACCAATGACATGCAGATGCTTGAACTTAATATTATCAGTCATGATCTGCGCGAACGGCAGATAACCTCGCGATTTGTCGCCGAGCTCGACAGTCAGCGCAACGCCAGCAGTTCTGAATTGAAGCAAAAACTCGAAAGCGAACGCGGAAAGCTCTTTGAGGGTTACGCTCTGCTGCGAAGCGACGGGACCTACCTTGAGAATCTGCCAGACAAAACCGGGGTCTCAAGCGATGATTACAATAAACTGCAGATGGTCAAAGAATTAAATTTCAGCCAGCTTTACAATATTTTTTCAGTAGCCGGGGCGCTCAAACCCGAGTTTGCCAAAAACACTGCCAGACTGCCGGAATTCGTTAAATGGAAGGCTTTCGCAGGCCATTTTAACGGCATCGACCGGGATTCATTCTGCATCCAGGACGGCAGATATTTTATGTCGCGCAATGCCGAAAAAAATTATTATCGCATCTCCTTTCATAACCTTTTTCCAGACAAAGATAAAACCGAACTGTGGGCTGGCCTCACTCTCGTCAAGAATTCACGCAGCTCTATTGAAAAGTTTCTGCTCGAGCAGGGCTCAGCAAACATGGCCTTTAAAAATCATGATGATTTAAAAACCCATTCAGCGATCTTTCGCCGCCACGAAGACGGTGGTGGGCTCGATTCTACTTTTGTCTGGCCGACCAGTGCCAGAAATGACAGAGAACTGTTAAACGCCGCGGGGCACCTTAATGAAAATCTCCTTGAAGCCACCTGGTTAAAGCATGACAATCATGGTATGACAACAATCTTCTCGGCCAGGGCCATGCCAGAATTGCCTTTTATAATTGTTTCGCGTTGCCTGATCAGCTCTTCAGCCGTCAACAAAAGGCTGTTTCAGCTGGCGGCAATACTGCTGATACCATATGCAATGCTGCTGTTCGCGCTGTTGAGCTCACTCCTGGCAGACACCTTTCTGATGCCATTAACATTGCTTATTCATGGCGTTGAAAGCCTTGAAAATGGCAATTACCCAACCGTCAGATATTCTGCCGATAACGAACTCGGGGCATTAATATGCCATTTCAATTCAATGTCTGAAGATATGCGCCAACGCAAGCTGCTGCAAAGATTCATTTCAGAAGAAGTCTCTTCAAGCATCAGTGAAGAAGCCGAAAAGATGCAGGAATCGGCCGGGTCGCTCGTTTACCGAACGATTATGTTCATTCACATCAGAGACTTTTCGACCATCTGTGAAAAAATTGCCCCCGAGCAGTCGATCGCCCTGTTAAATCACTATTTCACTTCAATGGAACCCTGTATCAACAGGTTCAACGGCCAGATAGACAAATACATAGCCGATGCTATAATGCTAAGCTTTTCGAGGGAAAAATGCCGCGAAGCCCCTGAATCAGCAGCATGTCAGGCAGCCCTGAGCTGCATTTCAGCCCTTAAAGACCTTAATTCAAGACTGACGGCAGCAGGATTGCCCGAAATCACACTTGGGGTCGGCATTGCCGCCGGCAACGTCATCAGAGGCAAGATCGGAGCAAAGCGGGGGCGGCAGGATTTCACTCTGATTGGCGACCCGGTCAATCTGGCCGCAAGACTCGAGAGCATTTCACATTTTGGCAATGATTCACACATACTGATTGACCAGAATATTGAACGGGCGGTTAAAACCGTGCACCAGGTATGCTTTTACGCACAAATGCCTGTTAAAGGCAAATCAGAACCGGTAAAAGTTTTTGAACTGCAGGAAAAGCCACATGGAATCATCTGATAAAAACATCAGAGTGCCCACCAGATACCTCAGCAAATTATCTGCGGTAATGCTCTGGCTTCTGCTGATAATTCTTCCGGCAATGGCCGGTAAAATTATATTTTCAGCAGCAATTGGCATGGAAAAGCAGCTTGAAAATTCGAGAATTCGTCAGAAGCTAAGTATTGAACTGCAAAAATATTCAACGGTTCTGGATCCTAGAGAATGGCTGCGCAACGCCCTGCATTCGAAAAAATTCGATGAACTTGTTACCAGGCTTTATGAAGGCAAGCCTGTTCTTGAAGACTATAAAAAGCATCCTTTTCTCGGTCAGATGCCTGACTTCACAGAGTCAACCTCTACTGACGTTGAAAAGTTTTCGCAGTATTTTCAGAGCTTTGTCGGCATCAGGCCCGATGTTCTGCTGGTTATGGGCAAAGACGGGACAGACTGCGGCTGGCAGCTCAGCCAGACATTCAAAACACAGCAAAGTGACGAAAAAATCAGGCAAAACCTGGCCCAGGCCTGGCAGGTGCTCTCGATGAGACTCGCCAGTCAAAGCAATTCGCTCCAGCCCGGCGGGAAACTTTTTGCCGATGAGCTTGAATTAAGCAAAATCCTTGGTATTTTCGATACGGTATCGACCGGTTTGAAAATTGCTGCCGAACATTTTTCCACACACACCAACGCTGAGATTTTTGTCAGCCTTTTTCCTGTGCCTGACAACAATGGCCGCTTCGACAGAAGGTTCGTTCTGGCTGCAGTATCGATAACAAGCCTGAATCCTGAATTCATGTTGAAAAAAGCCTGCAAGAGTCTTACAAACATGGTATTAGAACATAGTTTCGGGCATACGAAACAGCAACTTCTTCCATTTTACAGCGAAGAAGACGGGAAACTGTCGCTTATCGGCTCTACTCCAGAATCTTTTCGTAAACTTGCCTGGAAGCATATTCAGTCAGGGAAGCAACCACTGGCAATAAAGGTTTCAGAAAAGAAGCTGTCGGGATTTTTCAGAAATAAGATTTCAACCGCCAATATGAGCCTTTTGCTGTATGTAATGATCGCCACCTGGATTATGGCCGGCATTAGAATCGGCAGATTCAGAAGTTTTCAGCGAATTGACCGCCTGGTTGCCGCAGGTCTGTTTGCGGCAATCCTTATGCCATTGAGTGGGGCAACCTGGCTTGGTATCTGTTATTTGAATACCCGCAAGCACCTGGAAGCCGAAAATACCATCAACTGGATGCAGAATACACTCTATACCAGGGATAGCGCAATCAAGCTGCAGCTCGCACGCAACGTTCTTTTTCGCAATCTATTTGCCACGATCATTGCAGATATGCCGCCTTCCGAAATCAAAGATCTGAATAGACGACTCGGCTTTTTAGCACCCGAAAGCAATGGCGTTATAAAACCAAAATCTGTTCAACTGACCAGCAAGATTGAGTCTTACGTCATCTACCACCCCGAGCTCGATGACATCATAGGCGTAAACAATCATCGCAGCAAAATCAGCGAAACCCCTCACCTGTTTTTTGGCAGCCCGGCGCGTGAAGCCCTCCTTCAACTGGGTGCCATGAACCATATTGCCCCCGACAAAGTCAGGCAGATGATCAATAAAACACAGTATACAATGGGCTTTCTTGATAACGTCATCGACAACAAACTGGTTTCAAAAGTCTTTGCCGAAGAAAAATCATCAGTGCTGAATACGGTCAGTATCCGTCGCGAGCAACTTACTGCGGCTTTCTGGAAAGGCCCGGCCAACTCTATAAAGGGTATTTCGATACTTCACACCACCAATTCAAGCTGGCACACAGATTTTTACAAGATGCTCAAAGCCGGCATGGTGAAGCAACAGTATTCTTACAATGGCTACCGTATCTTTTTTCATATTTTTCTGCGCCATTCATACAACAGCCGTCAGCTCAGTGAACAATACAAACACTCGCAGGCCCCGGAAAATTTTGCATTGGGAGGCATCCGGGAGCTTGCTGAAGCACTGTGTTCTTTTGGTGATACGGCCCGCATCAACAATCTCGATGCTGCTCCGCCTCACCTTATATGTGCCGGCCCCGCCGCCAACGGCGATGTCTGGGTAATGGCCATTGCCGAACCCGAAAATTCAGCAACCCTGCTCTCTGGAACGGGCCTGCTGGTCTGCCTTGTCTTTCTGGCAATCTTGACCAGCCTGGTTCTGGCTCGTGGTCTTAGTCTGGTATTATTGCGCCCGATTTCTGCTTTTGAAGAAGCTGTATCTGAGATGGGCCGCCAGAATTTTAATTTTTCTCTGCAAATAAAAAATGGTGACGAATTTGATCAACTTGGTGATTCTTTCAATAATTTTTCACGCAAACTCTACGAAAAAGCCAAGCTCAGCCAGCTGGTGTCACGCAATGTTCTCGATGCGATCTCGTCTGCTGACGGCCAGACATTGAAACCTGGCGGCAGCCGGGTTGAAGCCAGCATACTCTTCGCCGATCTTCGGGGTTTCACCACGATTGCCGAACAGAACCCTCCTGAGGCGGTCGTTTCAATGCTGAACGACTATTTCAGTCTGATGGCAGAATGCATTGAGCGTCATGGCGGCCTGATCGACAAATTAATTGGTGATGCGATTCAGGCAGTTTTTTATGCCCACGAAAACGATAATTGCGCTGAATGCGCGGTCAAAGCCGGGCTTGAAATGCGCATTTCATTGAGCGCTTTTAATAACCAACGCAAAGCACAAGGGCTTTTCACCATCGACAATGGGGTCGGAATCTGCACCGGCAGCGTCATCTGTGGAAGAGTCGGTTCAGAATATGGAATGCTCGACGCAACCATAAGCGGGAGCCTCGTGAACCGCGCCGCCAATCTTGAAAGTCTCAGCAAGCATGGAGTCAGTTCAAAGGTATTTATCGACGAGGCAACCAGC
>JAQUZA010000610.1 GCA_028691595.1 Candidatus Rifleibacteriota bacterium | reverse complement strand
AAAGAATACCCTGCAGTCACCCGTGATAACTTTTTTGCTGATCCCTCACAACTTTTTAAATAAAAAGCTTCAGAATCATTCAGAAGGCGCTGTTTAACAGCGCCTTCTGCTGTCAATGCTGTATTACAGCTGCCTGGTGGTTTGTCAAAGTCGATGATACAAAACCAACGGCCTCGATGTCATCCCCGTGCAAACGCGGATCTAAGCCGTTAGAAATAAGATTCCCGCTTCTGGGGATGACGATTGAGTATAGGTAATTTGTTTGCGCGATATTGACAGAGCACTAACCTTGAATTCATATGTGACAGAGGGCTATTTTTACTTTCGTTTCAGCTGGTAAATTTCCTTTGAATCTACGGGCTTTTAAGATAGACTGATAGGCATCGCCCAACCAAAAATTCACATAAAAGAGAATCTTATGCAAAGGTTCGAAGTCGACAACGAGTTGATCTTGCTGGCACGTAAAAGTCTTGGTATTTCCGGCATGTTTGTGCTTCTGTCTGATGCACAGCTTGATGAGATCGTTGAACTGGCAGGTGAGGTTCTGGTTTTTGACCATGGTGAAGAAGTGATCACTGCCGGCAACCCGCCTGATTTTTTTATGGTTATCATCAAAGGTGAGGCTTCTGTCGCCCTCGGCCAGGAAAAAAACTTCATTGAAATTGCCAGACTTGGAGCAGGGAATCTTCTGGGCGAAATGGCGATGATCGCCAATGAAAATCATTCATATTCATACTTTGCCCATGGAAAACTGGCCACCTTATGTTTTGATTCAACCTGCTTTTTCGACAAAATTATGACTGTTTCAGGCGTGAACATACCCCTGTCTTCGGTCATTAGTGATAAGATGAAACAATCGGCAACTTTTAAGGCTCTTCTCGACAGCAGAAAAAATGTGCCGAAACTTGACCCCGAATTGCTTAAACTTCTGCCCGTTGAATTTGCTCGCCGCCACCGCCTGATTCCATTACGAAAAGAAGACGAACTTCTGCTGATCGGCCATGCCGAAGGCATTGACCGCGAGCAACTCGACTCAATTGCCCGGATGTTATCTGAGTTTGAAATCAAACCGGTTTGTTTTGACAAAGATTTTTTTTACAATCTCCTGCTTATGGCATACGGCGAAGAAAATAGTTCTGCTGAGCAGCCTCAATTAAAGAGTCCGCACATCGATGACCTTCTTGAAAGACTCGTAGAAAACGGTGGGTCTGACCTGTATATTTCCGCCGGGCAGATACCACGATGGCGAATTGATGGCGAGATTCTCAAGGTGCCCGATACCTCGATAACTGGCTCTGATGAAGTGCTCGAATTGTTGAAGCCGGCTGCCAGAGCAGATATTCTCTCTTCCTTTGTTGATTCCAACGACGAAGACTTCGCTTATTCAGTCGGCGAGACGCGCCGGTTCAGAGTTAATCTGCTGCGTGATCACAATGGTGTCAGTGCCGTTTTTCGCTATATTCCCAACGAGATTCTTTCTCTCGAAAAACTTGGCCTGCCTGACATTCTCAAAGAATTTTGTAATCAGCCGAAGGGTTTGGTTCTAGTTACCGGTCCGACGGGCTGTGGCAAGACTACTACCCTGTCTGCCATGATCGACTGGATCAACCAGCGCCGGAAGTGTCACATTCTTACAATCGAAGATCCGATAGAATTTATTCATAACAGCCACCAGGCTTTGATTAACCAGCGCGAAGTCGGCATTCATACAAGAAGTTTTGCCAAGGCGCTGCGAGCCGGTCTGCGTGAAAATCCCGATGTGGTAATGGTCGGTGAAATCAGGGATAACGAAACCATGGCCATGGCGCTTGAAACCGCCAACACCGGGCATCTGGTTTTTGCAACCCTGCATACCTCTACAGCTGCAAGCACCATAGATCGCGTTATCGATAACTTTCCGCCAGACGGGCAGAATCAGATTCGCATGTTTCTTGCCGAAAACCTTGTCGGCGTAGTTTGTCAAACCCTCTGTCGTCGCAAGGGCGGCGGGTCGATCGCTGCCTTTGAAATAATGGTAATGGACCCGGCCATGGCCAATCTGATTCGCACCGGCAAGACTTATATGTTGCCCAACGCGATGCTGACGGCTCAGGCAAAGGGGAATCGCCTTTTAAATGACGACTTGAGCCATATGGTTAAGAATAGTGTGATTTCTTTAGAAGAAGCGATGAATAAAACCCGCGATAAAGCTGAACTTGAACGAAAGCTCTCTGAGCCGGCCCACAATTCCCCCGAAAAGAAGGCCTGAAATTCAGTTAACGGCCTGTTAAAGTTTCACAGGAGTTTTTATGAAAAAGCCTCTAATAGCTGAAATAATAAGTGTCGGAACCGAACTGCTTCTGGGTGAAATCATCGATACCAATGCGGCTTTTCTTGGCGAAAGACTGCGCGACCTTGGGATTTTTGTCTATAGAAGACAGACTCTTGGTGATAACCTTGAACGCCTTTCCCAGGCTATAAAAGATGTTCTGGCCCGTGCTGATCTTCTTATCTTGAGCGGTGGTCTTGGCCCCACCGACGATGACTTGACCCGCGAGGCCATTGCAGCGGCCATCGGCGAAGAACCATACATCGATGCCGCTCTTTTGCACGATCTTGAGAAAAAGTTTGCCGCAAGAAAACGTGC
>JAQUZA010000609.1 GCA_028691595.1 Candidatus Rifleibacteriota bacterium | reverse complement strand
CGAGCATGTTCCAGAAACCTTGACCGCTGACCACTGTTTGCCAGACGCTTCTGAATCACGGGTTTCAACTTTTACTGACACTTTGTAACCGGTTTCAGAAGAAAGCCTCTTTGACAAAGGCACCCGAAAAGAGATGCCAGTGACAGGAATATGTAACAGTTCAATAATTTTAAAACCGTCGGCGATGTGCTGCTGCTTTTCGTCTTCGATCTGCACGGTAAGACTGACTGAGTCGGCGCGGTATCTGCTGCCCGGCAGTATCTGGAGATGAGCGTCATTTTGCGTCAAACGGCAATCGATGAGCTCGAGGGGTTTATTCTCAATCGCCATAAAACCGCTGAAGGCAGTAATCAGCATTGCCGCCATTAAAATCATGATGACTGTTCGCTTCATACACTACCCCCTTTTATCGTCACTAATTTAGTTATCGGCACAAAACCACCCAAACATTAGCGTTTTTTTTAACACTGCTGTTCACGCTTTTAAAGGGAATGTAAAACAAATTACGGTTTTGAATGCCGGCACAGCTTATCTGGCAGCAATTCTTTGCGAGCAATCACATGCCTGCTAACGCTGGTTTTTATCAGCAATTCCGGGAGAGTGATAAAGTGTTCATCAATACAGCCTTTTGTTGAACAAGCTTATCTTTTTAAGTTGCAGCTTCGGCTTACCAGACGGGTTGCTTTACTGCGATTTTTATTTTTTGCCGGCGGCGGCGTTGACAAAGGCGGCAAAAAGGTTGCGACTAGCTTCATCACCGTCGTAAGTTTCTTCGGGGTGCCATTGCACGCCGACACAGAAATTATCAGAAGCGGTTTCGATTGCTTCGATAATGCCATCAGCAGTATGGCCCGAAGCGATAAAACCGTCGGGAACATCTTTGACAGCCTGATGATGAAAAGAATTGGTAAACACTTTGCCAGAGTTACTTTTAAGGGCATCTGCAAGCTTTGAACCGGCCACCAGCGTTACCTGATGCGAAGTTGACCAGCGCGGTGCCTTTTGCGAATGCTGCACCCCCGCCACTGCCGCGATATCCTGATGAACCTTGCCGCCCAGGCCAACAGCCAGAACCTGACAGCCCCTGCAAATGCCGAGAACGGGCAGGCCATACTTGCGTGTGGCCTTTTCAGCGAGCATCAGTTCATATTCATCACGAAACGGATTCACCAGATCGAGTGCCGGCGATGGGTCTTCGCCCTGAAATCTGGGGTGAACATCTTCGCCGCCGGGCAGAAGCAGGCCATCGATCATGGTCAGATAGCGGTCAACGAAGCGGGCAAAAAACGAGGTCGACTCATGGCCTGGCAGCAGCAGTGGCGCGGGCAGAAGTATCGGATCACCACCGGCCTTCTGAACTGCGTGGTAATATTTGCGCGAGACATAGGTGCGAATGCGCATTTCCTGGTCGCGAACCGAAGAATCGGCGTAGGCAATACCAATCAGAGGGCGGGCAGAAGCGTTCATATTACCATTGTCCTTTGCGTGACGGGTCGAGAATATCTCTGAGTTCATCACCAAAAACGTTGAATACGATTACCAGAAAGGCGATACAGGCACCGGGGTAAACGACAAGAAATGGCCGGCGCAGCATGTAATCCTTGGCAGATGCGACCATGCCGCCCCAGGTGGGTAACGACGGGTCGACACCCAGGCCGAGAAAGCTCAGGCTCGCCTCTGAAAGAACGGCCGTCGCCATTCCCATGGTAAAAATTACAGTGATCAGGGGCAGACAGTTGGGCAGAATATGCGTCAGAATAATTCTCAGGTGGCTTGCACCCAAGGTTCTGGCCGCCACCACATATTCGGCAGAACGCAGTTCAAGCGCCGCAGATCTGATTATTCGTGCCATTTCGGCCCAGCCGACGATCGCCAGAGCAAAGACCACGGTGCCGATGCCGCTACCAAGAACCATTGAGACGGCAATTGCCAGAAGCAGGCTGGGAAAAGCGAGAAACATGTCTACCAGACGCATCAGCAACCAGTCAAGCCAGCCTCCGAAGTAGCCGGCCGCCAGACCAACGGCAAGGCCGATTATCAGCGCGGTAAACCTTGAAGCAAAGCCAATGATCAGCGAGAGTCTCGCGCCATATACCAGACGCGAGTAAACGCATTGCCCCAGTTGATCACAACCGAGCGGAAACCCTTCAGGGCTTGCAAGACGACGCATCGGGTCGGTCTCCATTGGGTCATTGGCAACCAGAACCGGCGCAAAAATGGCGAGAAGAACGACCAGCAAAATTCCGGCCAGACTAAGCCAGCCCGCCCAGGTCATACGTTGTGCCAGTTGCTTCATGCGCCTGATTTTCCCATCATTTCGTCACGTATTTTCGGGTTGATCCAGGCGTAGAACAAATCGATAAAAAGGTTTACCATTATAAAAATAAAGGCACCAAGCAGCACCACGCCTTGAATGATCGGGTAATCACGTTGCAGAATGGCATCCATGGCGAAACGGCCGATGCCAGGCAGATCAAAAATCGTCTCGACAATAACTGAACCGTTGAGATAACTCGAAAGATCGAGGCCAATAACGGTAATAACCGGCACCAGAGCATTCACCAGCCCGTGCCTGAAAAGAATGCGTGACCGGCTGAGACCCTTGGCCCGGGCTGTTCTGATAAAATCAT